>JAKIVC010000009.1 GCA_021647245.1 Gammaproteobacteria bacterium | reverse complement strand
GCGCTGAGGAGAGAGAGATGAATCGATATATTTTTACAGTCGTGTTGTTTGTGGTGTTTTTAATGCCCGCCAGCGGAGCGTTTGCCGACAAACTGCCCGCACACTATCCGGAGAGCTTTAATAACATCGGCACAATTGATGATCTGCGCAAGGACGCCATTATGATAAATGATCTGGAGTTTTCGGTGAGTCCTGCTACCCGGGTCTATACACCACACTCGCGCTTCTCCTCCCTGAGAGTGCTCAAAATAGGCTCAATGGTTGGGTTTTCTATTGTAGAGAAGGGAGAGGCAGGGATCCGTCAAGTCTCAGAGATATGGGTATTACCCGAGCGCTTTAACGGGAGTGGTAGCGAAGAATGAAAGCAACCCGATACAGCCAGGGATTTGGCCTGATAGAGTTGATGATTGTAGTGGCGATCTTTGCTATTTTGGCCATGGTCGTGGTGCCCAGCTATACCCAGATGGTGCTAAAGAACCAGCGAGTGGATGCCCGTGAAATGTTGCTGGAAGTCGCTCGGGAGCAAGAACGCAACCTTTACACCGTAGGGAGTTACACCAATGATCTGACCGATCTGGGCTATGATGCCACTCCACTTTCGGATGAAGGGCACTACAGAATAACGGTAACGGCCTTAGTCAATGATGCGGTCAATGGGGTTAACAGCTACACCCTGACGGCAACTGCCGTCGGTTCACAGGTAGGTGATGCAGACTGCTCTACCTTTAGCCTCTCCTCCATCGGTTTGAAAAGCTCAGCTCCTCAGGCTGACTGCTGGTAATTAACAGCCCCAGGCTGTTAAACCGAATCATTCATAAACTCTGCACCGTCTCACTTCTCTATTGATTCTACAGGTAGACGCCCCTATTGCTCGTAATTACTATTCGAAGATTTTTCGGGTATTTCCCTGTAAAATAAACCTGCTGCGTGATCCGTGTGCACACTCATGAAATATCCGGGTTAGTATGATCTTATGTTAATTATCTCCAACACGGTTACTATTCCACTTCATGAAATTGAGTGGAGCGCCATTCGCGCTCAGGGCAGTGGTGGGCAAAATGTAAACAAGGTCTCTACGGCGATTCATCTGCGCTTCGATATTCGCGCCTCCTCCCTGCCAGAACACTATAAACAACGCCTACTGGCACTCGCCGACCAGCGCATCAGTAAAGAGGGTGTGGTGGTTATCAAGGCACAGAGCAGTCGTAGTCAGGAGAAAAACCGGGAAGAGGCATTGCAACGCCTAGCAGAGCTGATAAAAAGCATCACTACTGTCAAAAAACCCCGCCGTGTCACCAAGCCCAGCAAAAACTCACAACGCAAACGTATGGACCGCAAAACCCGGCATGGAAAACAGAAAGCCTTGCGTCGCAAGGTATTAGATTAACCCTAATCCCCAGATAGAAACGCGAGATGATGTGTAAGCGTTTGGTTTTACAGTGAAACTAAAAATATTAGTCGCACCCGCAGGTTCGGCGGATATTTTTTGTTTTGCTGTAGAATCAAGAGCTTGTGCAGCATACGTGTTTCTATCTGGGGGTTAGGGATTAAACAAGGAGTCTATTATATGGCCAATAGTGCGACCATCTATAAAGCTGTTATCAATATTACCGATATGGATCGCAACTACTACGCAGAGCATGCATTGACCATCGCTTGCCACCCCTCGGAGAGTGAATCACGCATGATGGTCCGACTGCTCGCATTTATCCTGAATGCCACGCCAGACCTTCAGTTCAGTCGGGGGTTATCATCGCAAGATGAACCCGCATTATGGGTGAGAAATGAGATTGATGAGACGCTCCTCTGGATCGACATTGGCCAGCCGGATGAGAAGCGTATTCGCCAAGCTTGCCAGCGAGCCAAGCAGGTGATTATCTACACTTACCAACCCCGCTCAGTAGCCCCTTGGTTGAAACAAGTCGCGCACAAATTAAGTCGTTTCGATAACCTGACTATCCGGCACCTTGAACAAACGACTGTTGATCAACTTGGCTCACTAGCGAAACGAACCATGAAGTTGCAATGTACACTACAAGATGGCGAGCTGTGGATTAACGATGATTCACAGCAGCTCCAGATTACGCTCCCGAGAGACTCCGAAGGATCACTATGAAATACCAGACTATCCCGGTCACCTCATATCAACAAAACTGCTCTTTAATTTGGTGTGAATTGAGCAAAAAAGCGGCACTGATTGACCCCGGCGGTGATATTGACAAGCTGCTTTGTGCGGTTGATCAACACGGTCTGATACTCGAAAAATTACTGCTTACCCATGGGCATCTGGATCATGTAGGTGGTGCAAAGCAAATGGCAGTACAGTTGCAGATACCCATCGTCGGCCCTCACAAAGAGGACCTGTTCTGGCTGCAATCACTACCACAACAAGCCGAAATGTTTGGCTTTGCTGCGGCCACTGCCTTTCAACCCGACCGCTGGCTAACAGAGGGTGAAACAGTCTCCGTGGGTGAGCAGCAACTTGAGGTGCTGCACTGCCCCGGACACACTCCGGGGCACGTCGTTTTCTACCATGCCCGAGAGCAACTCGCATTTGTGGGTGATGTTCTTTTTCAAGGTTCCATCGGTCGTACCGACTTCCCCAAGGGAGACCACGAACAACTGATTAAAAGTATTACCGAAAAATTGCTACCACTGGGTGATCAGGTCACCTTTGTGCCTGGCCACGGCCCCTGCTCAACCTTTGGCCATGAACGAAAGCTTAACCCATTTTTGACTGGCGATTGAAAAGCCTTACAAATCAATCGTTTTTATATCGGTTGATGGTCGTCATAATAAGAATCACAGTAACGATTCAGCGTGTTAAGTGCAGCAGCATAATAGAGGGCGACAAACACCGTGAGCTTTACCGAATTATCCATGCACTATGGCCTGGGCTGGAGTCTCCTCTCCATCATTTTTCTGCTGCTGGCCTGGTACGACGCAACCCAGTCAAACACCTCACGTCATCGTACGATTATGATCTTTATGGTACTTGGCTCCTGGCTGTTTGTTATCAGCTACCTGCTTCGTTACCTGATCCCCGGAGAGATGCCATCACTACCCGATCCACTCATGCTGACCTGGCTGACAGTACATGGCTCCATCGCCCTGATTCCATCAATAGGCGGCCCACTGATGATCTGGGCACGGTACCAAAAAGGGGACTCCTCCCTAGCACAGCGGATTAACCAGCAGCATCGAAAAATCGGCAGAATCATTATTCCGGTCTGGCTTTTCACCCATATGGGTGGTATCGCCAACTACTGGTTGCTTCACTAAATCACCGCTAGAAGCGACAAAACAGTGTGGTTTACTTTGTCCGTGTAAAGCGCCTCATCAGTCCGATGTTTTGCATAAAACTCTGTATGAGAGCATAGCTCCCCTTCATTTTAAGACATCTCTTCTCTATTAGATGCCAAGAGAGTACGGATAGAAACAGGGTGATCAAAAAGGAGCTCACAATCATCAAAGGAACCGAGATATCCGGCATGATGACTAACAGTGATTGTTGCACTGGGAATGCGTAAATGTAGATGCCATACGAATAGTCACCCAATTTGTTAAATTTGCGTACGCCACCAGACGGCACATAGGCGACATAAAAAATAATAAACGGTAACAATAAACTGTAAACAACAAAGAATAGTGTTTGATTCATTGCCGACAGCAATAACAGCGGTAAGCCAAAATAAATCAATTTTGACGGCAAACGTATTTTATCTCTCCAGAGATAAAATGCCGCGCCGACGAAAAACAGAGAGAACAGCCGGATGAATTGTACCGGCGGATCAACTTGCAAATTATTAAATATATTCAGGCCAACCGAGACAACGGCTATCAATAAAATCGTGTTTTTGGCATTAATGAATGCTACCCGTTTGCTTGCATAGGTGATGAAGAGCAAGAAAATCGTGAGTATGGCGTATATTCTGACCTCGTATGGCAGTGTCCAGAGCGAAGCATTGACCACACTACTATAAGGCACATCCAGGAAGACCCCTGGCAGGCTGAAATCAACGCCAAAGAAGAGTGTTATGCTCTTTACAAAATATTGAAGTGTTTGAGCGTTTAACAGGTACTCCTGTGCGCTATAGGTTGTGAAGTATAAGCCAACCACAAAAACAGAAAATAGAGTGGCAACGATCAATGCCGGATAGATTCTCAATACCCTTGCCCAGACAAATGCCAGCAAGTTATTCCTTGAGAAATAGCTACATGTTATTAAAAACCCGCTCGTAATAAAAAACAGATCGACCGCAATCCCGCCAGATGTCATCCCAATGATGCCGAAAAGCGGCCCCGCCTCCCCAGTCCCGGCTATCAATGCAAAGCTATGGCTGAAAAGAACAAGTGATGCGGCAATAAAACGCATTAAATTAAAATTATTATCCCTGCCCGTTGTGCATGTTGATAATAAAACTCCCATAACTCTCCTTCAGGGCCAGTGCCAGCTCATCATTTTTTAATTATAAAGCCATTTGGGAATCAAAAGGGGCGGATTTATTGCCCCGCCTTTTTGACGAACTTTCTATAGGCGTAAGCCTTAGCTTGCGGAGCCTCTCTAGCATTTCGCCATCTAAAGATAGCTCCTACGTTATTCAGGTGATTTTGTAGCCTGGTTATAGCGCTGAGCAAGGAGCCCTAGCTGCCTGTGAGCGATGCTTTGGCACAAAGCGCCACAGAGTTGTTGGCTCAATGAAACAGCCTTGTGGGGGTGAGCTAAAGCTCACCAATGGCAGGAGGTATGCATGCGGGAGCGTGGTCGCCAAAAAATCTCGGCATAGGAGGCCTACTCGGCTCGTTTGTCCGCATTAACAGCGGATGGTCATTACAAAAAAATACCAAAATACATAAAAAACAATGCATTGAAGGCCCGCGGATATCTATATGACTATACCAAGTAGAAATAGCCCTATTGATCTGCTATATTCTACCGCTAAATTCAATGGCTACTGAATTAATTGATACTTCTTTCAGACATTGACACTCGAACCAAGCATAGTTATATATGCTGTATAGTTATTATGCATTGCATGCCTAGCGTTTAACAATGTAACTCTTACGGGTAGAGATAAATAAACTATTTAATTACGGGCGCACAAGACGATGGATACAAGTAGCTCTTCTCTTGATAAGAAAGTTTCTGATATATCAGCATGGGCACAACAGCAAAAAGAATCAGCATCTCTTGTTGATGTAAAGTTTTGTCCTATGGAGCTAGATGTTGGGAATGTATCCGATTACATCGACGATGCTTATACGATGATCAAAGACTACTCCAAAGGCAATTTTAAAGACTGCACTAATATTATTTTGTAACAAAGTTTAGCCACAGTGGCATGAACTACTAAAAACCTGCGAAACGCAGGTTTTTTTATGATATCAAGGTGTGAAGGGGGAAGGTTAATGCGGGACGGGGATGTAGGGCGTTTTATTGACGCAGTGGCACTCGCTAGGGATTTTCTTGCACAGAACCCCCAGTTGATTAATATACCTGTAAGCGTAAACCCTGAAATAACTAGAATAATAATAGCGACAACACCATTCAAAAAAATAAAAATACTAGAGACGGGGACTGGAGTTAGCAAAATTGCTGGCATGCTTCTTCTGACAAAACCTGCTGATTCATCAATAAACTTGCTTACAGACAGCGAAGCAATTCCAACAATACTCTTATCTCCAACCTCAACAAAGTGTTGGAAACGCTTCGCTGTATGCAAAGAACTTATGCATATGTATATAGAGCAAGACAAAAAGGGATTAGAAGAAAGGGCGCATAAATTTGACGGGGAATGCATTATTTCTAACCTTCAGCGTATAAGTGAGGCATTTTGGACTATAAAAAAAGAAGACGAGCTTAACGGAGAACAATTTGGCTTTGTTGTGACTATGGAGGTGCTTCTTCCGTGGGACAGCAGGGAACAGCTTGATGTGATGAAAAAAACCCCCCTGTCAAATTACCAAATAGCCAACGAATTCAAGGTTCCCGAAAGCATTATCGCCAGATATTTTGAGTCAGGCTATGATGAGTTATCGCGCGAAGCTAACGCTCTATATACGCCTAAATAGGGGAGTCCTCAAGGGAATGGCGGCCTGTTGCACAGTAAATTCGAGCTTGGTTGGAAGTTAAATCCTACTTTTTTCTTGCGCTTGTTGCACGCGAGATCGAAGAATCCAAGCAGCCTCAGCCTCCTACCCGCATTTACTATCCCCACAATTCAAGCAGGTCATGCAACCATCCATCTGGATCATCGCTTTGGTGTTGCATTTGCTGCATAGCTGCGAGCCTGCGGGGAAGCTGTCGGGCTCTTTCTCTTCGGCCTGTTTGAGTGCCCCTTCAAATTCGGCGCGTTTGGAGGCGAGGTGTGCTTTTTGGTGTTCGTCCAGTTCGTCATCTTTTATTAGGCCGATCATGCGCATGTGGCGTTCGATTACATCGCCGATCTCACCGACCAGTGAGGGCATGTATTTACCGCCTTTTTTGAAGTAGCCGCCACGGGGGTCGAAGACTGAGCGCAGCTCTTCTACCAGGAAGGTGACATCGCCGCCTTTGCGAAAGACGGCTGAGATGATGCGGGTGAGTGCGACGATCCACTGGAAGTGGTCCATGTTTTTCGAGTTGATAAAGATCTCAAAGGGGCGGCGCAGCTCATGCTCTGTTCCTGCGTTCAGCACGACATCGTTCACGGTGACGTAGAGTGAGTGCTCCGAGAGCGGGGTGCGAATTTTGTAGGTGGAGCCGATCAGCATCTCCGGGCGCTCCAGTTTTTCATGCATCTGCACGAAGCTGGGCTCTTTCGCTTCCTCTTTTATGGTGACAGGCTCAACAGCTTCGTCCGCTTTTACCACGCTGAAGCCGACAATTTTCTTTGCAATTTTTATGGTCATTTTCTGATTCCTATAGCGGGTTCAACGCAGATTAAAGCTTACCGTAGTAGCCTTCTTTGAGGGCATCGTAGAGGTTGGCGGCGGTGTGCATTTCACCATCATATTCAATCTCTTCATTGCCTTTCAGCTCCAGTGTGTCGCCATCTTCCAGGGTAAAGCGGTAGGTGGTATTTTCGAGGTCTTGCTCTTTTACCAGCACCCCTTGAAACACTTCTGGATTGAAGCGAAAGGTGGTGCACCCCTTGAGGTTTTTCTGGTAGGCGTAGGCATAAATATCTTTAAACTCTTCATAGGGGTAATCGGTGGGTACGTTGGCTGTTTTGGAGATGGATGAGTCGATCCATTTCTGCGAAGCAGCTTGTACGTCCACATGCTGTTTTGGGGTGACATCTTCGGCGGTGATGAAGTAGTCCGGTAGCTGCTCATCCGCTTTATCACTGTAAGGCATCGCTTGTTCATTGATCAGGGTGCGGTAGGCGAGTAGTTCGAAGGAGAAGACATCAATTTTCTCTTTTGATTTTTTGCCTTCACGGATTACGTTGCGTGAGTAGTGGTGTGCAAAGCTTGGCTCGATGCCATTCGAGGCGTTATTAGCCAGTGAGAGCGAGATGGTGCCGGTGGGGGCAATTGAGCTGTGGTGGGTGAAGCGCGCGCCATGTGTTGCAATATCGGCTATCAGTTCGGGGGCGACTGCGGCGATACCCTGCATGTAACGGCTATATTTTGCCAGCAACACCTTTCCTTGGGCCTGCTCGCCCACTTTAATGCCATCGGTTGCCATCTCTGGGCGTTTGCGCAACATCTCGGCAGTGACCGTGAATGTTTGATCCAAAACGGGCGCGGCCCCTTTCTCTTTGGCCAGTTTAACGCCGGCTTTCCACCCTTCAAGTGCCAGCTCTTTGGTGACCTGCTCGGTGAATGTCAGTGAGTTGTCATCGCCATATTTCATACCCAGCATGGTCATGCTGGAACCCAGCCCCAGAAAGCCCATGCCGTGTCGACGTTTGCTTTCGATCTCTTTACGCTGCTGCTCTAGTGGCAGGCCTGATATTTCGATGACGTTATCCAGCATACGGGTGAAAATGGCGATCACCTTGCGGTACGCCTCCCAGTCAAACTTGGCTTTTTTAGTGAAGGGGTCAAGCACAAACTTGGTGAGGTTGATGGAGCCGAGCAGGCAAGCACCGTAGGGTGGCAGTGGTTGCTCTCCGCACGGGTTGGTGGCGCGCACGGTTTCGCAAAACCAGTTGTTGTTCATCTCGTTGACCTTGTCGATCAGGATAAAGCCGGGTTCTGCGTAGTCGTAGGTGGAGGCCATAATAATATCCCACAGCCGCTGGGCACGAATGGTACGGTAAACTTTATGTGCCACCAGTCCCGAGTCATCGATGAGGTAGTCATCCTGAATAGGGAAATCACGCCATACAATCTGCGCGGGGTTGTGGGTGTCGAGGTTGTCGATATCGACCTCTTTTTGGGTGATTGGGAAGATGAGCTTCCACTCATCATCACTGTTAACCGCTTCCATGAACTCTTTGGTGATCAGTAGCGAGAGGTTGAATTGACGTAAACGGCCATCTTCGCGCTTGGCACGGATAAAGTCGATTACATCGGGGTGGCTTACATCAAAGGTGGCCATCTGTGCGCCACGGCGGCCACCGGCTGAGGAGACGGTGAAACACATTTTATCGTAGATATCCATAAACGACAGCGGCCCCGAGGTGTAGGCACCGGCACCCGCAACAAAAGCACCCTTGGGGCGCAGTGTCGAAAATTCGTAACCGATACCACAACCTGCTTTAAGGGTAAGGCCCGCCTCGTGCACTTTGCCCAGGATGTCATTCATCGAGTCTTTAATACTGCCTGAGACGGTGCAGTTGATGGTGGAGGTGGCGGGTTTGTAGGCCTGTGCTCCGGCGTTGGAGATGATGCGACCGGCGGGGATTGCACCGTGGCGCAGTGCCCATACAAATTTATCTTGCCACTCTTTCTGCTTTTCGGGTGTGACTTCAACTTCCGCGAGCGCTTCTGCTACCCGTAGATAGGTGCTATCGATATCTTTGTCGATCACTTCGCCATCTTTCTTTTTCAGGCGATATTTTTTATCCCAAATATCCATGGATGCAGATTGAAATTCAATTCCTGCAGTGATTGACGGCACTGTTTTTAAGTGAGCAACCTTCATTTTATTTTTATCCCCTTATCCTTTCTGATAGCCGTATAGTCCTGCAGGCTTTTGTTGTTTTGCCACTATGCGCCATCTTGTGCTACAAAATTCATCAAACACTAGATGTTGTGTGTTTGTGCAAATACTAAAAGTCTTTTTAGTGATAGTCAACGCTTACGCGCAAAATCTGGTGATCTAATTAAATCAATATAAATCAACGAATTAAAAAATAAAAACTCACTAAGCTACGGATTATAAATGGGAAAAATATTTTGTATACATTTGGGGGTTGATTTCCACATGCACAATATGTTGTGTATGCTGTTTTCCCTGCAAACGGTACTTCAGCGGATATTTTCAGGGCAATAGCAGCGCTTTGATTATCTGTTCTGCTTGGTCAATGTAGTGACCACCAAACAGGTTGCCGTGATTCAAAATATGGTAGAGGTTGTAGAGATTTTTTCGTTGTGGGTAGCCCTCATCCAATGGGTAGGCTGTTTGGTAAGCGTCATAAAACGCCGCTGAAAAACCTCCAAATAGTTCGGTCATCGCCAGGTCGGTCTCGCGGTCGCCGTAGTAGAAAGCAGGATCAAAAAGCAGCGGCTTACCTTGCGCACTAAAGGCGTAATTCCCCGACCAGAGATCACCGTGCAGCATCGATGCGGGTGGGTGGTGCCCGCCCAGCAGTGATGGCATGGCCGCTAGCAACTCGCTTCCCAGCGATTGGATGGCCCCTTGGTGGCCGCGCTCCGCCAAAAGCTGTAGCGGTATGCCGATGCGCTGATCACGCCAAAAGGTCAGCCAGTCATTATGCTGTCTATTGTGCTGTTGCGTAGTACCGATGGTGTTATTGCGATGCCAGCCAAACTGCTCTGCGGTGATACGGTGCATATCGGCCAGCTGTTGCCCCAATAATGCCTGGCTATCATTGTGGGCTGCTGAAAACTCAATATACTCCATCACAATAAAGGCGTGGTGGCCTGAAATGCCACAACAGAGTGGTGTCGGCACTTGAATGGTGTTGCTTGCTTTCATCTCCAACAGTGCTTGGTACTCTGCTTCAAACATGGGTAAGCGATGGGCTTGATTTAGTTTTATAAAAAAACGCTGGCCACTATCTTCCAGCAGATAGGCCAGATTAATGTCGCCACCACTGATTTGTCGCGGAGTTTGTGGGGTAAAGGGTTGCTGGAGCGCATCTGTGATTTGAGTAGCAATATCAGACCATTGCATGGCGGCCCCTCTGTGTTGTCAGTACGAACAACCGATTAGGATAGTGTTCCTTCCGTCGGCTGGCTATAATGAGCCTATCATAGGATTGTGAGAACCATTGTTGATGCCGAAAAAACCGCAACTACTCCACGCCACAGTCGTTGCTCAAACCCATGTTTTTAAGGTTGAGCAGCTCGATTTACGCTTCTCCAATGGCGTTGAAGTGCAGTATGAGCGTTTGATAGGCTCTCGTGATGGGGCGGTTTTAATTATCCCCATGGTTGATGAGCAGACCGTACTGCTGGTGCGTGAATATGCGGCGGGGGTTGCCGATTATCAACTGATGCTCCCCAAGGGGCGCATTGAGCGAGATGAGCCACCCCTCGATGCCGCCAACCGGGAGATGATGGAGGAGATCGGCTACGGCGCTCATCAACTCACCCATCTCACCACGCTTACCCAGGCCCCTTCATACCAAACCCACACCACCCATATTATTCTCGCCGAGCAGCTCTATCCACAAAAAGAGCAGGGTGATGAGCCTGAACCCCTTGAAGTGGTTCCATGGCGGCTGGATAACTTGCCAGCACTGTTTGCCACGGGTGAGTTTAACGAGGCGCGCAGTGTAGCGGCTATCTATATGGTGCGTGAGCGAATGCTTACCGCGCAGGGAGCGGTTTAATGTATCCGTCAGCTAATGACCTGATCCCGATGTTGATTATGTTGTGCCGCTGCACCGGCAATCGCATTAACGAAATTTACAATGGTAAGTTCAATATCGAGCAGAAGTCGGATATGACCCCCGTCACTTGTGCTGACATTGCGGCGCATTGCGCGATTGTCTCTGGTCTGGAGATGATCACCCCTGACATTCCGGTGCTCTCTGAAGAGGCTGATAGCGCCTCTTTTGAGGAGCGCCGACAGTGGCAGCGATACTGGTTGATCGACCCGGTGGATGGCACCCGCGAGTTTATTAACCGTACCGGTGAGTTCACCATTAACATTGCATTGATTGAGAACAACGAGCCTGTTTTGGGGGTGATTTACGCGCCGGTCATTGAAGTTTGCTACTACGCGACCCGTAACAATGGTGCATTTAAGCTGGTAACCGGGCACGATGCTCAACCGCTGCGTGTGCGCTGTAGCGACCAACAGAATTTGGTGATTGCCGCTGGCCGCTCAGGAACTACCCCCGAGTTTGAATACTATATTCAGCAGTTTTTTGAGCCGCAGGTGATCACCATTGGCAGCTCGCTTAAATCGTGCCTGATCGCCTCAGGTGAGGCTGATATATACCCGCGCTTTGGCCCCACTTCAGAGTGGGATACGGCGGCTGCTCAATGCATTCTTGAGGAAGCGGGTGGCATGATTACCGATATTAACCTGCAACCGCTGCGCTACAACACCAAAGAGTCGCTGTTAAACCCGGATTTTCTAGCTTTTGGTGATGTCTCTCACGACTGGAGCGGCTATTTGCAGTGTAAACAGCCTTAAGCTGTGCCGGTCGCGACGGGCTGCTCAGAAGCGTCACCTTCGCCCATGTATTCAAAACGATCAATCTTCTCACCCTCCACCTCCACTGGCTCGATAAACAGATAGAGCGGCCGTACCCAGAGCTTGCCCTCACCATGGAGAGGGCGGTAAACCACCATCGGCTCTAATGTTTCACTGTGTGTTGCTATATCGATTACCTGATAGGGCTTGCCTTTGTAGTGCAAATAACGACCTGGCTTAACTTTTGGCATTAACGAAGGTCTCCTGTTGAGTAAAACTAATCTCTGATGCGATCTTTGCGCGAATTTATGAGATATCCGGATTAAGGTAATCTTCGGGCAGATAACAACAGATTGCGCGGTGTTAATGTGCGATCACAAAAACGGCTTACTCTTACAGTATAGCCACTTCGCTCTAGATAACAGGCCATATCCAGTACCAGCCACATCTCTAGGGCACGGCGAAAAGCAAAGCGTGGCAGAGAGAGCCGCATGGTTTCACGCTGGCGCTGTAGGCCTGCTGTTTGATAGTGCCGCCAATCGACATTTTCAGGCAGATGATAGCCATCACGCTGTGCCAAATTTTGACAAAAATCCTTAAAATCACCTCGTAACCACTGTTTGTTAATGGGCTTTATGGGTTGATAGGGTAGTCCGAGCTGTTGCTGCAATATCAACTCATAAGCTAGCTTCCACGCCATCTCCCGATCACGCCATGTTAGCTCACGGGGGCTGGCGGTGACCGCTTCGGTCACCGCTAGACGCAAGGCGTTGTAATCAGGGCGCAGTGCCAACGTCTCATTAAAGGGGATGTAAGTTTTGCTGGGGATGCGGTAGTAGCAACAGGGGGCAATATCCAGGGCCGGGAGTTGCTTGGCAATCGATTGTCGGATTAAGCTACGATGCAGCTCACCGCAGGCGTGTAGAGCAATGGCATGTTGCTGCTGAATCAGTGAGCTTGGCAACGGTGTTAAGACATCAACCACTTTAAAGCGCTGCTTCACCTTGCTGCGCTTGGCAAGTTGTCGCCCCGCCTGGCACAGTGATGCCTGCCACTCCAGCGTCACCACTGACTGCCGCCACTGCGCTGCCATCAAACGCCCCAAGTGCCCTTTGCCGCCACACCACTCCAATATCGGGTATTTAACCTCACCGGTCGCCGCGCAAAAGGCTTGAACCTGCTGCCACTTGCGGCCCGGAATAGCGGCATGAAAGCGGGGGTTCAGTGGCGTGAGTGCACAGAGCGGGGCATCCGCCACGGTGGTTAATGGGCCAATCTCCGATAAGGCAGCAAGGTGCGGAGTTAGCAGCGCCAGCAGCGCCGCTTGCTCCCCCTGCGCGGCCGATAGCGTGTCGTCACTTAGCGCTAGCAACTGTTTGTATAGTGTCGGCAGACGATCACACCAGGCGGGGCGCTGTTGCTTGAAAGGTTGCGGCTGCCAGAGCCATGAGTACTCCCCCAGCAGCTGGTCTAAACGCCGTAATTTTTGCGAATAACTCATTGCCGGAAGAGTAGCACGATTTTATAAATGGCGCGTATGACGCACTCACTCTACAATGCGACTATCGAGCAACACTACCCGAGTTGGAATCAAATGAATGAGTGGCTGGCAAGACGACACAGTAAAGAGCAGTATCGTGGTGGCTTTATTGTCACCACCCCAGAGGGCAACTACCAGCGTGACCGGGCGCGGGTCATTCACTCATCCGCACTGCGTAGTCTGCAATCCAAAACCCAGGTACTTGGCGTGGGGGAGAGTGACTTCTACCGCACCCGCTTAACCCACTCCCTGGAAGTTGCCCAGATAAGCTCCGGCATCTGCGAAACATTGCGGGATAAATATCAGGATGATGTTGAAATTCAACACTGGCTCCCCTCCATGTCACTGATTGAAGCGATAGCCCTCAGCCACGACCTGGGCCACCCCCCCTTCGGTCACGGGGGAGAGATAGCACTTAACCATATGATGCACCGCCACGGTGGTTTTGAGGGCAACGGCCAGACACTGCGCATCATCGCCCGCCTAGGTGAATACTCCCCCGAACAGGGCTTTAACCTCACTCGCCGTACCCTGCTTGGGGTGCTTAAATATCCGGCTCTTTATAGTGATGTCGCCAACTACCCTGATAATATCGAGCAACATGCAAGCAGCAACATCTCATGCTGGGAGCCACCCAAATGCATCATGGATGATGAGGCTGAAATATTGGAGTGGATTGTTGAACCCTTCTCCATACAGGATCGCCAACAGTTCCGCGCCATTAAAAAGCAGAGTAACCGACACCACCGCGCCACCTGTAAGGCATTTGATACCTCGATAATGGAAATTGCCGATGATATCGCCTACGGGGTGCATGACCTTGAAGATGCGCTCACCATGCGCCTGGTAGATTTTCATCACTGGAAAAAAGAGGTGATCGAACCCATTATGGCACTGGGTGATAACGATATCAGCCGTGAAATCGAGTTCTACAATCAGAAACTGTTCGCAGACAAAAAAACCCGCAAACACGCCATCAGCAAATTGGTAGGTTTTTTGGTGCGACACATTGAGATACAGCACCGCACACAGTTTGATCACCCACTGTTAACCTACCAAGCGATACTCATCTCGCCAGCAAACAAGATACTCGACCTGTTAAAAGCATTTATCTTCAAACATGTGATTAAATCACCGGAAGTTCAGGCACTGGAGTTTAAAGGCCAACAGATGATTTTACGGCTATTTGAAGTGCTGAGTGAAAACCCGTTACGGCTACTGCCCGAAGAGCATCAACAGCTTTATCGGCAGTCACACAACCCGCAGCGGGTGATCTGTGACTACATCGCCAGCCTCACCGATAGCCAAGCCACCAAGCTTTATCACAAGCTATTTACTCCCAGCAGTGGCTCAATTTTTGAGCGGCTGTAAATCCCTTCACCCCACTCTTACCACTTGTAGGAAAGGGGCCTCAATGAAAATTACAACGCTTTTATTCAGCCGTATTTACCGAATAACTAAACCCTGCACCTTATTAAGTTACATGCCAAGCCGCTTTTTGAGTTGCTTTAAATAGTGTCGACTGACAGCAACCGTGTGTTCTGATTTTGTCTTTATTTCTGCCAAACCGTTTTCCAGTAGGACTAATTCATCTATCCGCGTAACATTGATTAGATGCTGTCGGTGGCAACGAAATAGTTCTGTTTTGCTTTCCAATGCCGCAAGTGTCAAGTCGGTATAGTATTCACTATCAGCACACATTACGTAAATTCCACGAACATCGGATCGCACATACTCAATCTCTTTCGGCTTGATGAATTTTATCCGGTTGTTAGAGACACAGGGAATCATGTCGAGCATTCGATCAGGATAGGGAAGTGTTTCGGAGTCCGGGTTAGAGACCTGGCTTTTGATTCGCTCAATGGTTTTGGTTCCTCGCTGTTCCGCATGGGTAAAAGGGTTAGAATCAGCGGTTTTTTATGTTAGGTAAGGAGTAGAGCGTTTGAATAATAGAGTTAGAGCTCATGATCTATTGAGACCTTTGCACGAAAAATAGTTTTTTACCCGCAGTGCCAATACTACCGGGTAATTACTCACCCACGTCCACCTCTTCAACTTTAACCACCTCGGGATTGTCCCATGGGCCGCTGACTCGGTATTCAAATTGAGCTATTTTAGCGAGGTCGTCCTGGAATACTTTTTGGGCTAAAAAGAGCAGTGCTGCAATTTGCGGGGTGGCAACGCCTGTCAAATAGGTGAGCAGTGGTAGGCTGTCGGTAACGAACGGGGTGACAATTAAGCGCTGGTCATACTCTTTTTTTGCTAAGTCAACCGACCCCAGCATATCCATTCTCACCGACGAACCCAGCAAGGTAAAGTTATCGGTTTTTGCAAGGCCATCAACGACATCGTAGTGGCCTCTAATTTCGTTAAAACGAAACCCTTTGCCAAACAGATCTCCAAAATCAAGCAGTAACCGGCGGGGCAGCATCTGGATGCTGAATAGGCCCATTATGCGCCCGGCACCAGGCTCAACATCCAGAATACGCCCATTCTCCAGTTTGAAGTCTATTTTCCCATCTATTTCTGCCACTTCAAATTCACTTAAACCACCCAGCCAGTCAATCGTCGCGTTAACATAACCCTCGCCATTTTTAATTGTTCCAGCAAAGCCCAAGCCACTGATGGTGCGACTGATGTCACTGCTTTCAAGCCGTAGCTTCAGGCTGCTCACACCTAAAGGGAGTGGCTCTGCATGCCATGTTCCCTCAAGTCGCAGTTCGGCAGAATCAGGATGCAGCAGTAACTCTTCCAGCTGGTACCCTCCCTCTAGCCAGCGACTCTTCAGCCGCATTGCTCCCAAGGGGAGTGTGTCATAACTAAAGGATTTCACTTGGATTTGCAGTGGCGGCAGCTTCCACATATCGAAAGGCTCTTGCGACTGTTGTGGCTCAGCTTTCGATAGCTTATTGAGGTGCAGGTACTCCATTTCGGCCACAATCGGATTTTGCAGTAGCTGCTCTGATAGTGCTATACGCCCTTTCGCCTGTGGGCTGTCAATATCGATAAACCACTGCCAGGCGAGCTGTGTGGCTGTTAGGTCAACTGATTGAAGCTGCTGATCAAACAGCTCCAGCTCACCCAGTTTGAGCTTTACGCTGCGAACAATGCCCGGTTCGCCGTCACCCAGTGGCTCTGGCGTGGGCAGCAATGCAAGTAGTTGACTTAAAGAGAAGGCGCTCAACTCACCGTTGATAACCAAGCCTGGCTGCTGTGGCAGTTGCAGCGCGCGCTGCTCGCCAATCAGCACTTCACCCCTTAGGCGTGGTTCTTCAAAGCTGACCCACGCCGCCAGTTGCTGATCATAGGTTAGCTGCATCTGTGGTGGGGCGTTGTTGAGGAGTTGCAGCTCAACAGTGAGTGGCCGCAGCTGCTGTGCTGGTTTTTCTAGCGTACCAGGCAGCGCTAGCGCCAGCCCTAACAGTGTGCTGTCCAATTTAACGGAGGCTACACGCTGGGCAGCTTCTGGATTATGGGGAATAAAAATATGGCCACTCAAGGGTGCCTTACCACTCATCAGCTGGGAGAAGAGTGGGAGATTGAAATACTGGCTTAACATATCGCCACTCAAATGGCTCTCGATCTGTAATTGTGTCGCGCCACCCGGCACATCATGTGCTGTTTCAGCACTTACTGTGATGGGTTCTCCGTAGAGCAAGCCATTGATTTTTTTGATCGCCAGTCCAGCGGTTGAAATGTGCAGCTCTCCACTCAATGCTTCAAAGCTCAAATCGGCTGGCAAAATGTCTAAAGCGACGTTCTGTAGTGAGCCATGGGCATTAAAAGTGAACACCCCTTTTTTAGCGAGAGGAATCTCCAGCGTCAGCGCCACTTGGCCCTCTCCTTTAGCCTTAAACATGGAAAGAAAGTCCACTGAACCCGCCACCGGGCTTTTCAGTAGATACTCCAAAATATCGGGTGTCTCTGCGAGAATATCGCCTGAGATGCTCAAGGAGCTGCTCTCCCCCCCCATATCAGAAATGGCGATATGACTCTGCTGGATGTGTGAATTGAGCACTTCGCCCTGTGTCGCTTTTATCGACATGGCAGCCTGTTGAAAAGCAACGGAAGCATTGATATTGGAGATGGGCAGCCACCCTTTACCAGGCACAATGGTCGCGCCTACCGCCTCAAAGGCCACCTCAAACTGCCCCTCACCGTGGCGATAGGGGAAGTCCGCTATTGCACCATGGTAGATCATGCCACCGCCCACCACTTCTCCTGTGGCAATACCTTGATCAAGCCAGGAGAGTACCGGTTTGGGGAGTAGTGTGAGCGGGAGATAACGTGAGGTGTGTGCCATATCGGCTCGCTTGAATTCAAGTGCCAGGTCAAGAAAAGGGCTTTTGCCTGTCGGCATGAGAAGGTTGATAGCGCCCTCCAGCGAGAGGTGTTGGTTGGAGAGTGAAAATCCTCGGCTATCGAGCGACCAACCCTCTTCCTGTACTCTCCAGCTAAACTCACCGTGTAGCTGCTCAAGTGGGATCGGCTGGCGGAACATCTTTGGCCACTCGAATGAACCGTTTTCTATATTCAGCTGCAACATGCCCTGATCTGGGTTTAGCGCAAGGTGACCACTCACATCGTTAAAGCTCGGCAGCTTATCCCAAGCGGAGAGTGAGATTTTGTTAAGGTCACTACTGACACTGTATTGGCCACTCTCTGAGTAGTGAGCCACAATATTAGCCAGCTCACCCTGCGGCTGTAGGGCGGCCAGCATCGCCTGCTGCTCGGCAGGGAGAAGATCCAGATAGCGAATAAAGTTGTCAATATCTGCCAAATGCAAATAGTCACTCTGTAGGGCGATGGATCGCTCATCACCCGGCACGATGCGAACCACGTGGTTACTCTGAGGCCAGCGGTGCTGCTGGTAACTCAGCGCCAGATCATTCAGTGCAACCTGCCAGCCACCCTCTATTCGCTGCCAATCAAGAAGGGTCTCGATATATTCAAAGTCTCGAGACTCCCCCCCGGCGGCCTTCAACTCTAGCTCTTGCAATGAGAGGATGCTTTGCATGCTGCTTAGCGAGCCGTTAGCCCACTCACTCCACAAGGAGAAGTCCAGACGGCCGCCGGTCACCTGCTGTCCCTGAATCGTCTGCTCCGATAGCCAGTGTGGCAGTAAGATCGCATCACCCGAAAGATAGGCCTGGCCATGCCAATCTGAGCCGAGCAATGGATTACCCACCAGGTCAACAGCCAGTTCAAGTGAAGCCCCTTCTGTGGAGGGGAGCTGAACCGCACCCGATAGTTGATGGTGGTCACCATCATTGGTTAATGAGAATTGGACATCATGAACACGATAATCAAAGGCAGTGTGCTGATCAACCCAGATCAACTCAGCTACATTGACGCTCAGGCTCCCCTGCTTTAAAAGCCACTGCAACAAGTGGTTTGCGGTACCGCCTTCATCCTGCTTGTTTGGTTCGGGGTTATGCAGCTCCGGCACACTGATCTGACCTTGTGGATCACGCTGCAAAGTCAATTTATCGAGGGTAATGTTTAAATGGACAAATGAGATTTGCTGCTTGAGCAGCAGCTGAGCCATATCCAGGCTGAGGCTTATTTCGGGTAGCGTGCTAACGGGAAGTGATTGATGATCCAGCAAGGTGACATGGCGAAGAATAACCTCAGGATAGGTGTAACGCCAGCGGGCATCAAGCTCGCCTATGGAGACCGTTTGGCCCAGCACCTCCCCAGCCCACACTTCAATATCCTGGCGGTACTCGTCCACATGGGGGAAGAGCAATCGAGCCGCAGTCAATAACAGCGCAAGAGTGACTGCAACGGTTGCTAACCCCCCCCAGAAAACAGTGATGGCCCAACGTCTCTTTAGCACGATCAATTCCTGATAAGCAGCAACTGCCGATGTCCCAGCTTTTGGGTAAAAACACGAGGTTTAGGAAGGCTACAAAGGCACAACGTCAAATTGCTCCTGGGTATACATCACTTCAACCTGAAACGTGACCGGCTTTCCAATAAAAGCCTCCAGCTCAGCCACGCTGCTGGACTCCTCCTCCAGCATCACATCCACCACATCCTTAGATGCCAGCACCATGAAGCGTTGCGCCTCAAACTGACGCGCTTCGCGGGTGATTTCACGAAATATTTCGTAGCAAACCGTCTCGGGTGTTTTAAGTGAGCCACGCCCCTCACAGGTGGGGCATGATTCACATAAAATATGCTCTAAGCTTTCACGGGTGCGTTTACGGGTCATCTCAATTAGGCCCAGGCTGGAGACTTCGCAGATGTTACTCTTGGCATGATCTCGTTCTAGGGCGCGCTGTAACTCATTTAATACTTGAGTGCGATGCTCGGGAGCCTCCATGTCGATGAAGTCGAGAATAATGATGCCACCTAGATTACGCAGTCGTAGCTGTCGCGCTATCGCCTGTGTCGCCTCCAGATTAGTTTTGAAGATGGTCTCTTCAAGGTTACGATGGCCGACAAATGCGCCGGTATTGACATCGATAGTCGTCATCGCCTCTGTCTGATCAATTATCAGATAGCCGCCCGACTTTAACTGCACCTTTTTGCTCAACGCCTTCTGAATTTCATCTTCAACTCCGTAGAGATCAAAGATTGGGCGCTCCCCTGGATAGTGGTCAATTCTATCGACTACCTCGGGAATAAATTTTCCGGCAAACTTTTTTGCCTTGGCATAACCTTCACGGGAATCAATGCGTATTTTTTCTACATCAACACCCACAAAATCGCGCAGTGCACGCCGTGCCAGTGACAGATCTTCATGGATCAGCAGTGGCGCTTTGCCTTCCAATTTTCGCTCCTGAATCGCACTCCACACCCGCTCCAGAAAGTGAATATCATCGGCTAATGCCTGTTCACTGCACCCCTCAGTGAATGTTCGGATGATATAACCGTTGTCATTATCATCGCCCACCACCTTGCGTACCGCATTTTTCAAGCGGTCACGCTCTTTTTCATCAACAATTTTTTGTGAAACGCCGATGTGTGCAATACCCGGCATAAAGACCAAAAAACGCGCAGCAATCGAGAGTTGCGTGGTCAGGCGAGCGCCTTTGGTGCCCAGAGGGTCTTTAATCACCTGCACCAATACCTCTTGCCCTTCGCGCAGCAACTGGGAGATCCCCTCTTTGCCATCACTCTCCTGGCCCTCCACCACGATATCCGATTCATGAAGAAAAGCGGCACGTTCGAGGCCAATATCGATAAAGGCAGCCTGCATACCCGGCAACACCCGCACCACTTTGCCTTTATAGATATTACCTACTAGGCCACGCTTACTTTCGCGCTCAATGTAAACCTCTTGTAAGACCCCATTTTCGAGCACCGCAATGCGGGTCTCCCGGGGTGTTACATTGATCAACAGCTCCTCTGACATAATTACCCTTCAACTCTTTCCCGCTTTACGGGTTGTTATTTAGAGACCTTCACAGTTGTAGTCTCATTTCCCTCATGCCCAGATAGCAACACGGATCTTACATATCATCTCGCATTTCTATTGGGGGCTTAGGGCATTTAATCTGTTTTTGTCGCCAGCATCTTTGTCAGTTCAAACAGCGGCAGCCCCATAATGCCTGAATAGCTGCCTTCAATCCGTTCAATAAAAGCGGCGGCAAGGCCCTGGATCGCGTAACCACCTGCTTTGCCCTCAGGCTCGCCTGTTGCCCAGTAGTCCAGCTGCTCTCGCAGGGGTATCTCTCGAAAGTGGACACGACTCACTGAAACAACACAGTCACACCCTTTTTCCGTTACCAGCGCCATTCCGGTCATCACCTGATGTACGCGCCCCGAGAGCGCCGTTAACATTTCGATTCCATGCTCGCGGCTGAGGGGTTTTTCCATTACGCGGTCACCCAGTACCACCACCGTATCCGCCCCCAAAACAGGGCGCTTTTCTGTCACAAACGTCATCTCCCAGCCCGCCTTCGCCTTGCTTGATGCTAGACGACAAACATAATCTGCAGGCGGCTCTGCGGCTACTCTCTGCTCGGCTACATTCGGCACCACCACTTTATAACAGACACTAATTTGATCAAGCAGTTCACGCCGGCGGGGCGAGCGGGAAGCCAGATAGATCTTAGGAAATTGTTTTATCATATAAGAGGGCTCCAAACTAACCGGCTCGGTGGTAGGGGTGCCCTTTTAGCAAGCTCCAAGCGCGATAGACCTGTTCGGCCAATACGACGCGCACCAACGGGTGCGGATAGGTCAAACGCGACAGCGACCAACACTGGTCGGCACGCGCACGACAGCGGGGAGCAAGCCCTTCGGGGCCACCCACCAGCAAGGCGAGATCACAGCCACCCTGTAGCCAGCCATCCAGTTGTGTCGCCAGCTGTTCGGTGCTCCACTCCTTGCCGCCAACCTCCAGCGCTACCACATGCGCACCTTTGGGAATCGCAGCCAGCATCTTTTCGCCCTCATCCTGAGTCAAGCGAGCAATATCTGCATTTTTGCCGCGTTTTCCTGGCGTAATTTCTACCAGATGCAGGCGGCACTCCGCGGGCAAGCGACGAGCATACTCCGTATAGCCCTCCACCACCCAGTGCGGCATTTTACTGCCTACAGCAATCAAGTGGATCTGCATCGGCAACTATGACTCTTGTTTGCTGGTATCGCTGGGTGCCATCTCCCACAGTTTTTCCAAACTGTAGAACGCTCTTGTTTGTGGCTGCATCACATGCACCACTACATCGCCAAGATCAACCAATACCCACTCACCCGCTGCTTGGCCTTCTACACCAATCGGTTGCTCTCCCGCTGCTTTGGCTTTTAATACCACGCTCTCTGCCAATGATTTAACCTGACGATTGGTTTGGCCCGTAGCAATCACCATTACATCACAAATACTGGTTCTATCACGCACATCAATTTCGATAATATCAATCGCCTTAATCTCTTCAAGGGCATCAATTACCAATTTTTTTAACTGTTCACTGTCCATCATTACGACCCTGGTTGTCGACGTTTGTGCTACACAATTTGTGTGTAATCACTCTCTTACGTCTGATTTTGATAAATTTTCTGTTCTCTAATCAACGCTAATACAGATTCGGGCAACAGCCCCTGTGGTAACTCCCCCGCACTGATCATGTTACGGATTTGAGTAGCGGAGATAGGAAGCTGACTCACTGTCACCATTAATATTTTCCCGGCCGGTGCCGCCAGCAGCGCCTCAACACTGTGTACCTGACGTTGCTCCAGCAACATTCGCAGTATCTTCTGTTGCTTTAATGCCCCTTGCCACCCTGGCCGCTCTATCACCACAAGGTTTAGATATTCGGGTACCTTTGACCATTCATGCCATCCTGGCAGCCCCAAAAAAGCATCCATTCCCATCATTAGACAGATGCAACACTCGGCACCCAGTTCACGGCGCAGGCTAGCCGCTGTATCAACCATATAGGAGGGGCCGCTGCGCGCCAGCTCTTGGGCATCGATAACAAAGCGCCTCTGCCCATGCACGGCTCGTTGCAGCATCGCCAGTCGTTGGGCGGCGGTCGCTCCGGGCTGCTCCCGGTGCGCTGGTTCGCCGCAGGGGAGCAGGCGAACCTGCTCCACCCCCAGCAGCTCAGCCACATCGCTTGCGGTACGCAGGTGGGCGTTATGTACTGGGTCGAAGGTACCGCCCAATATCAATGCGGCCTTCATGAATGCATGCGCCTACGCCTAAGTGCGGATCTGCCCATCACCAAACACCACATATTTCTGTGAGGTGAGTCCCTCCAGACCCACCGGGCCACGGGCATGGAATTTGTCGGTGGAGATACCAATTTCTGCACCCAACCCATACTCAAAACCATCGGCAAAACGGGTGGAGGCGTTGATCATGACCGAGCTCGAATCAATCTCACGCAAAAAGCGCCGGGCACGCGTGTAGTTTTCTGTGATGATCGATTCAGTGTGCCCCGAGCTATGCTCATTGATAAACTCAATCGCTTCATCCAGATCTTTCACCACTTTGATCGAGAGGATCGGTGCCAGATATTCAGTGTCCCAATCCTCATCCGTTGCCGGATTAATATTGGCCACCACGTTCCGGGTGGTTTCACAGCCCCGTAACTCAACCCCCTTCTCCTGATACATACCACACAGTTCTGGCAATACCTGCTCTGCAATCCCCTCGGCAACCAGCAGATTTTCCAGGGTGTTACAGGTGCCGTAACGCTGGGTTTTGGAATTAAACGAAACCCGCAGAGCCTTTTCAATATCAGCCTGGTCATCAATATAGATATGGCAAATACCATCCAGGTGTTTGATCACCGGCACAGAAGCACCCTTGCTAATCGCTTCAATCAGCCCTTTTCCTCCCCGGGGGATAATCACATCAATATATTTGGGCAGGGTGATCATCTCCGCCACAGCGGCGCGATCTGTGGTTTCCAGCACCTGCACCAGCGAGGTGGGCAGCCCCACCTTATCAAGCCCCTCCTGAATAGCAGCGGCAATCGCTTTATTGGAGTGGATCGCCTCTTTGCCACCACGCAATACAGCCGCATTGCCAGACTTGAGACACAACGCAGCGGCATCCGCTGTCACATTGGGGCGCGACTCGTAAATAATACCCACCACTCCGAGTGGCACGCGCATCTTGCCGACTTGCAGGCCAGAGGGGAGATATTTCATATCAGCAATTTCACCTACCGGATCGGCGAGCGCGGCAATTTGTCGAATCCCTTCGGCCATCTGGCTGATACCCTCATCAGTCAGTGCCAGTCGATCGAGCATCGCCGCATCCAGGCCACTCGCTTTGCCCGCCGATAGATCTTTGGCATTTTCAGATTTCAGAAACTCACGTTTCGCCTCGAGCGCATCGGCAATCGCCAGTAGCGCTCTGTTTTTATCCCCGGTCTCTGTGCGGTTCAAAATACGCGAAGCGGCACGCGCTTTTTCCCCTAACTCACTCATGTACTGCTTAATATCCATCACTATCCTCTTGCTCTCATGCAGCGAATCAGCGTTTAAGACCCGTGTGCCGATCTCAGCTTAACCCTGTTTGTTTTATTATAACCCAGCGGGCGCTCTTGGCAGGCGAATACCGGCCATGCGCATCGCAAGTGCGCTTAGTTCATCCCAAGGGTTACCCTGCGACTGCCCCTTAATCATGCGGTCAATCTCTGCACACTGCTCCAACATGTGCACCCAGTGCGGGTAACGGTAGCGCAGCAATGCCGCGCTGATGGCTGCTTTGCGCTTATCCCAAATCCGATAGCGCCGCAAAAGGGCATCATTTACACCCCCTCGGCGAGCCTCATAGGCGATATTCAGAAGTGTACGTATCTCTCGACTGAGCGCCCAAAGAACCAGTACTGGCTCCTCCCCCTCGGTCTGCAAGCCATTGACAATTTTAATTACCCGCACTGCATCACCCAGCAGCGCAGCATCAACCAGCGCAAATACGTCATAGCGAGTACTATCCGCCACCACCGAGAGTAGCTGCTCTACATCCAGATGGTTCTGGCCAATCAGCAGGTGCAGCTTTTCAATCTCTTGAGCAGCTGCCAGCAGATTTCCCTCCACCCGGTCAGCCAACACAGCGGCCACTTCCCCCTCGGGCTGCAAACCAATCTTGCGCATTCTTTGCTCAATCCAGCGTGGCAACTGTGCTCGTTCAATTGGCCACACCTGCACCATAAAACCGGCATGTTCAACGGCTTGGCACCATTTACTTTTACTGGCTGCCGGCTCCAGCTTGCCCATGGTAATCAGCAGAAGGGTATCGGGTGCCGGTGCTTTGCAATACGCCTGTAGCGCTTTGCCCCCCGGAATACCCGGTTTGGCATTCAGCAATCGCAACTCGATGATACGCTGCTCTGCAAACAGTGAAAGCGCATTCGCCTCCCGCTCCAGCTCGCCCCAGTCAAAGCCTTTTTCTACATGCAGTACTTCCCGGCCGAGATAACCCGCATCACGCGCCTGTTGTCGAATCGCATCACAACACTCGGCCATCTGTAGCGGTTCATCGCCACTGACCAGTATCACCGGAGGTAAAGCGTGGCTTTTCAGGTGCCTCTCCAGCTGATTAGCGTAAACTTTCACTCAACATTTCCTGTTAGATCACCCAGTGCCACACGTCGCATAAAACGCTCAATCGCCTGTTGGCGCATCCGTTTGACCATCTGTTCTTCTTGCCACTGATGCCCCAGCGCCCGTGCAGGATCGTATGCATAACTGCGTTGAGAGCGATACTGCTCTGCCTCAATCAACGGCTCTCCCTTCGCACCCTCCAGCTTCAGTGTCACTTGGTAGTCGAGCTGATAAACACTGGCTCGGCCTGCTTCGTCCAGCGACTGAATCTGACGTTGATATTGCTCAGCCAGTACCGTAATCCGCACTGCCGCTACTCCATTCAACACCCCCCCTTGTTCACTGAGGGCGCGCCGTAACAGCAGCACGAAGTCGCGTCCCTGCGGCACCGAGTCTGTCGCTACCGGTTGCAATGAGGGCGGCCAGACTTCAGCGCTGCGCAGTTGAAAGCCACACCCCTGCAAGGCGAGCGACAGTGCCAGCAAAAGCCACCCACCATACGCTTTACGATACAACGATATTGACCAGTTTATTGGGTACCACAATAATTTTTCGGATCTCTTTATCCTCAAGGAAGCGGATCACATTTTCATCTGAAATGGCGGCCTCTTCGATCAGCTGATTATCAGCCTCAGCGACCACTTCGATTTTAGCACGCAGCTTGCCGTTTACCTGAACCACCAGCTCGATGGTTTCACGCACTAGCGCCTGAGCATCGACCGTGGGCCATTGAGCCGTCAATATATCACCCTCTCTGCCCAGCGAACGCCATATTTGATGCGTGATATGGGGTACAATCGGTGCCAGCATCCGCAACAGAATATCAACGCCCTCTGCCAAAACAGCCTCCGCACCACTGCTTTTTTTATCCAGCGCGATCAGGATGTTAACCATTTTCATACCCGCCGCAACCACCGTATTAAACTGATATTTGGCGAAATCATGGTTGGCCTGATCCAATATCCGATGCAACTCACCACGGGTTTTTTTCACGCTGCTATCTGCGCTGGAGCCATCATAGTCACCCCCCCACGCTGCGATGATTGCCTGATTTTCATTCACCAGAGCCCATAAACGCTTAAGAAAACGGTGAGCACCTTCAACACCCGAATCATTCCACTCCAGACTCTGCTCCGGAGGCGCTGCAAACATGATAAACAGACGCACCGTATCGGCACCATAGCGCTCAATCAACGCCTGTGGGTCCACTGTATTTCCCTTGGACTTGGACATTTTACGGCCATCTTTCAACACCATGCCCTGGGTCAGCAGGTTTTTAAATGGCTCGTCACCTTGTACCCAACCAAAGTCACGTAACAGCTTATGGAAGAAGCGCGAGTAGAGCAGGTGTAAGATGGCGTGCTCAATGCCGCCAACATACTGGTCCACCGGCAGCCAGTAGCGAGCACGCTCATCCAACATCGCCTCGCCATTATCAGCCGATGCATAACGGGCAAAATACCAGGAGGACTCCATAAAAGTATCGAAAGTATCGGTTTCACGCTCAGCTTTTCCACCACAGTGAGGGCAGCGGGTTTCAATAAACTCAGCCATTTTTTTAATTGGCGAGCTAACGCCATCCAGCACCACGTCTTCTGGCAACACTACTGGCAGCTGATCCTCTGGCACGGACACTGCGCCACAGGCAGGGCAGTTGATAATGGGTATCGGTGCGCCCCAGTAGCGCTGCCGCGAAACACCCCAGTCACGCAGGCGGAAGTTGATTTTTTTCTCGCCCTTGCCACGCTCACTGAGATAATCGGCAATGGCATCCACCGCCTCCTGAAAGCCCATGTGTGTAAATTCACCGGAGTTGATCAACACCCCTTTATCGGTAAAAGCGCCACTCTCCAGATCGATTTCTTCGCCATTTTCAGGGGCGATCACCTGTTTGATTGGAAGGTCATATTTATGGGCAAACGCCCAGTCACGCTGATCATGTGCAGGCACCGCCATCACCGCGCCTTCGCCATACCCCAGTAAAACAAAGTTAGCCGCAAAAACCGGTACCGCCTCACCGCTAACGGGGTGAACCGCCTTTAGTCCAGTGTCCACCCCTTTTTTCTCCATGGTCTCCATGGCAGCTTCGGAGGTCTCCATGTTTTTACACTCATCAATAAATGAGGCCAGTGAGACGTTCTCTTTCGCTGCGGCGAGCGCCAGCAGATGCTCCGGCGCAACCGCCAGGTAGGAGACTCCCATCAAGGTATCAGGGCGGGTGGTGAACACTTTGAGTGGCTCACCATCTACCGTAAACTCCACCAACACACCTTCGGAGCGGCCAATCCAGTTACGCTGCATGGCGCGCACCTGGTCGGGCCAGCCATCCAGTTGATCCAGATCATCCAGTAGTTGCTGTGCATAGTCGGTAATCTTCATGAACCACTGTGGAATCTCTTTACGCTCGACCACTGTGTCGCAACGCCAACAACAGCCATCAATCACCTGTTCGTTGGCCAGCACCGTCATATCATTCGGACACCAATTCACAGGCGCGGTTTTTTTATACACCAGCCCTTTTTCGTACAGTTTGGTAAAAAACCACTGCTCCCAGCGGTAGTACTGTGGCGTACAGGTGGCCACTTCTCGTCTCCAGTCATAACCAAAGCCGAGGCGTTTCAGCTGCCCCTTCATATAGGCAATATTTTCCTGGGTCCAGCGGGCCGGTGGTACGTTATTTTTAATGGCGGCATTTTCAGCAGGCAGACCAAAGGCATCCCAACCCATCGGCTGCATCACATTTTTACCCTGCATGCGCTGGTAGCGCGAAATAACATCCCCCAGCGTATAATTTCGCACATGCCCCATATGCAGACGGCCACTGGGGTAGGGAAACATCGACAGGCAGTAGTACTTCTCCTTAGAAGCATCCTCTACCGCCTCAAACAGCTTGTTATCATCCCAATACTGCTGGGTCTGCTCTTCAATTGCCTGGGGGTTGTACTGATCACTCATTGCCATCTGTCATCTGCCTGCGGAAAATCGGGTTAATCTGAATATAAAGAGTTCTCTGCACAAGTGGGTGCAGCGGCCTTATAGAGATAGAATCGGTAATTTTACCGTAGGATACCCCTCACTGCACCACCTATCCTCTTTTGGCTTGGTTTCTTTAACAAAAAGCCAGACTAGGAGGCTGTCGGACTTAGGGTGAATCTACTGCGGAAAAGCCATTCAGGCCCATTTCTCCGATCATTTTCGTTGAATATGCTCAATATTCGCCTCAAACGATCAAAAAAATGGACTCAAAATGGCTTTCCCTCGCTACGATCACCTAAGCCCGACAGCCTCCTGATATGTATTAACTCGCAACTCATTATTCCAGAAGTCTTTTTTTATGGAATAATGATTGTCTAATACCATCGGACTTTATGTATTTACTCGCCAACAATCCATATTATGGATAATTAAGCTGGTGGCGAGTTAATACATAAAGTCTAGTACATCAACCCTGCGGGCGATTCTGTGGCACTCCGCCTCAGCGTTATAGCGCTTGTCAAGGGAATAACCACTGCCTGCGAGCTATGCCTTGATGCGAAATGCCACAGAATCGCTGACTAGGCAATATAAGAGGGTTGACCTACTCGTGGGTAGGCGCTGTGTGCGTTCGAGAATAAGTATATTCGCAAGCCGGTACCTCTAGTTTGGTGGCCCTATTGAAGGGGATGAAATTATCTGCGCCCTGCGCGGCGGTGCTCGCTTCAATATTAAAAGCTGGCCTCCTGCACAGCGCAATCTTAAAATATTCCCTGTGAACGTGGTCAATGGGTGGGTGCTACGGGGGGTGTAGCCTTCGCGGCGCTACAAATTTGCCGCTATTTTTGTTAAAATCCGCGCTCGCTCAACCTGCATCCACACCATCCTGAGGGTTTTCCATGTTCGAATTGAGTCATGCACGCTATGCGAGTGTGAAGAATGACATATTGTCTGGCCTGACGGTTGCGCTGGCGCTGGTGCCAGAAGCCGTCGCTTTTGCTTTTGTTGCCGGTGTAAACCCTCTGGTTGGTCTCTACGCGGCTTTTATGGTGGGCTTGATCACGGCTGCGATTGGTGGTCGCCCAGGGATGATATCGGGTGCCACCGGCGCACTGGCGGTGGTGATGGTCTACCTGGTGGCAGAGCATGGCGCAGAATATCTGTTTGCAGCGGTGGTGTTGATGGGCATTATTCAGATGTTGGCCGGTGTGTTGAAAATGGGGGTGTTTATTCGCATGGTTCCCTATCCGGTGATGCTCGGCTTTGTGAATGGTCTGGCGATCGTTATTTTTCTTGCCCAGCTGGAGCAGTTCAAAATTACCGATGCAGCGGGGATAAGTAGCTGGTTGCCGGGTAATGAGCTGATGTTGATGCTGGGCCTGATTGTATTGACCATGGCCATCATTCACTTTCTGCCTAAATTGACCAAGGCGATTCCCTCCTCACTGGCGGCGATTATTGTGGTCACTGCACTGGTGATCTTTTTTGGCATGGAGACCCAGAGCGTAGGTGATATCGCCTCAATTGCCGGTGGTTTCCCTGAATTCCATATCCCCATGGTGCCGTTTACCTTTGAAACCCTGATGATCATTTTGCCCTTCTCGCTGATCTTTGCCGCGATTGGCTTGATCGAATCACTGCTGACCATGAACCTGATCGACGAAATTACCGAAACACGCGGTCAAGGTAATCGTGAGTGTATGGGGCAGGGCGCTGCCAACATCGCAACCGGCTTCTTTGGTGGTATGGGCGGGTGTGCAATGATTGGCCAGTCGATGATCAACATCAACTCCGGTGGTCTGGGGCGCTTGTCCGGCATCTCTGCCGCACTGTTCCTGTTGGGCTTTATTCTGTTCGCATCGGATCTGATCGAGATGATTCCACTGGCAGCACTGGTGGGGGTGATGTTTATTGTGGTGATTGCGACCTTTGAATGGTCAAGTGTTCGCATTCTGAAAAAAATCCCACCGGCGGATGCGTTTGTGTTGATCCTAGTCTCTGGGGTTACCGTATTCACCGATCTGGCCACCGCCGTCATTATCGGGGTCATTATCTCCGCGCTGGTGTTTGCATGGCAAACCGCCAAACATATGTGGGCAGAGCAGAGTACCGATGAGAATGGCGCTAAAGTCTATATCATGCATGGGCCGCTGTTCTTTGGTTCTATTCGTAGCTTTACCGACCTGTTTGACCCCAAAAATGATCCCGATGAAGTGGTGATCGACTTTAAATATACCCGCGTCTACGACCACTCCGGCATGGAGGCGATTGATAGCCTCACAGAGCGCTATACCAAACTGGGCAAAAAGGTACATCTGCGCCACTTGAGCCATGAGTGTCAGGCGTTGTTTGAGAAATCGGGTGACTTGGTTGAAGTCAATGTGACGGAAGATATTCACTACCATGTAGAGACCGAAGCAAAGCGCAAGTAAGCGCCATCTTTAGATGACGAATGTGGAGTGGTGCTCAGCTTATCGAAAGCTAGGAGGCTGTCGGACTTAGGGTGAATCTACTGCGGAAAAGCCATTCAGGCCCATTTCTCCGATCATTTTCGTTGAATATGCTCAATATTCGCCTCAAACAATCAAAAAAATGGACTCAAAATGGCTTTCCCTCGCTACGATCACCTAAGTCCGACAGTCTCCTGGGGGCATATTTATTTTATCGAGGCAAATGCGGTCAAGCTGTCCCTTAATATACTGTTGCCAAGACGGTGGTTTGGGAAGAGGGTTTCAAAATCGCCTTGCTGTCCGTGGAGGGCAAGGTAATTGAGGATCACCGTCTCTACCAACAGGTTGACATTGTTAGCGGCAGGTGAGGAGGCTGTTTCAACTGAGCCATCGCGGCGGAAGTAGCCAATCTGTTGCTGTTGTGCTTGTTGATCGGCGTTGCCACCGAGCAGTTGCGGCCGTCCCAATGGATTGTATACCAAGAAAAATGAGGCGGCTGTGGCGGAGCTATCTCCGGTCCAGACACCTTTGCCACGCCCATCTTCGCTCTCATCAAGGCTGCCATTGCTGAATACGGAGCCATCACTGCTGACATACATCATGAGGGGTTGTCCTAGTCGATGAGCATACTCTAGGCAGGCACCCATGCAACGTCCGGCACGCAGGTCTCTCAGCTCGCCGGTGGCACGCTCTCCGGTGTGGTAGTCATATCCACCTATGGTAATAGTGCCGGCGCCCGCATAACCATTCATCACCATTTTCATCACCGAAGCTGTTTTGCGGAATTCGCGATCGCTGTCAAATTCTGCCTGGCTGAAGATGCCACCGGGGCCAACAATCTCGGTGTCGAGGGTTGGGTTGAGGGCGCTGGGGTCACCGTAGCGGTCGACCAAGTCAGCGGTTTTAACATAGCCACAGCTGAGCAGGTCTTTGATCAGTGCAGCTTGTGTGACACCGGTCTGTATGTTGCCAATTTTTGCCGCACTGATCCGTTGTACAGACTCTAGTACTGCAACCGCATCAGCCTGGTCCAGTAGCCCAACTAATTTCCCTGTATCTACTAAGCCGGTGACATCTCTGGGGCGGTCAACTTTTGTGGGCCGCCACTCGGTACGAATCATCTGTGCAGGTGACATTGAGTTGCCCCCCGAATCGGAGCTGACGGAGCCGATCAGTCGTAATAATTCACCGTTTGCCCCGGCTTGTGCAATGCCATACATCGGGTTGTGGGGGTTATTGCCGGTATCATTTTCAGAGCGTGCCGGAATAACCGCACCATTGATATTGGCGGCGGTTCCAGTGCCAAGACGTTCTCGTATGCCGCGTAAAAAGCCACTGTCACTGTGAAAGGCAAGTCCTAGGGAGTCGTCGTAGTAGGGGAGGCCAGAGATAGGGTCATTGAGTGAAGGTACCATGTCGCCTGGCAGCCCCATTCGGTTGTAACCCTCAGTTGAGACAAAATCGAGCTGCCCCCCTTGCTGCCCAATGAGGACATTGGTTCCCGCCATGCTGGCGCCACCGGCAAGATCAAAGCAGATGAAGGGGATTTTCCCTGCGCCAACACTGTTGATACCGCAAGCGAGTTTAAGTGCTTCCATATCGGTAGAGAGTGCAGCTTGTGCGCTATTTAATCCAAACAGAGGGGGCGCCATTACCATGGCTCCTCCCAGTGCCAGTCCTTGGGCCAAAAAATCACGTCGGCTGTAAGGTCGACGATGATGAGTATGCAGAAGAGGCTGGTTTAGTGCGTGGTGTTTGTTCTTCTTAGTCATATTCGTTCCTTATTGCACGGTCATCACGGCGCTGGATAAAAGGGCGGCGCAGCTGCCTTTGGCAACGGCAAGTGTTCGGTCGCTACTGCAATTTATCCCACAACTGGTGAGCCGGTCGATGAGGTTGTTTAGTTCCTGCTTTACGACGGCTGGATCCGGTTGTGTGGCAAGGTTGCTACCATTGATTCGTGATATCAGTGGGTCGAGTAGCTGGTCACGCTTTTCAGTGGTGTCGAAAGCGGTGGTTGAATCGGCTAAAAAGTCGAAACCCGTAAAGTAGCTGGCACGCAAGCTGGTGTCATCGATCAGTGCGTTGCAGTACTCAATGGCCAGCTGCGAGATGGCCACTTGATGGGAGGCCAGGAAGCCATCAATCCGGCTGCTGGATGGGAGTTGTTGTTTGACCATTTCATAGGTGGCCTGAACATCGCTTTGTGTTGTGGGAACATCCGTCAGAATTGACATGCTGGCATTTATTTTGGCAAATGTCCGTAACCCGAGGCGTGGCTGCGGCTCGCTGTCGGCTGGCATGGCCGGCTGTGCGGGTGCGGGTTCCAGAACAACATTAATGTGCGAGCCCAGTTGCTCGAAAGTAAGGAAAAACTGATCCAGGTTAGGACCCTCTTGCAACGGAATAATTGTCCCGTATGACGAGAGACTCATCGGGCTGCTGACAACTTGCTGATCCAAGTTGCGGTAGACCTGCCCAACCGCAGACTCTTCACTGTTGATTCCGATACGCATCCCTTTTACAGCAAAATCGATATCCCCAGGCGTTTCGTTAAGCGAGACATATCTTGGGCTATGGAAGAGATAGCTGTAGTTATCGAACTGGCTTACTTCAAGCAAGATGTAGCTATCTGGGGTGTCGATTAGATGCGAAATGCTGAAGAGCAAGAAGTAGCGCTCACCCACACCCGCGTCTATGTTCTGCTGTATCTGATCAGCAGTGAGTGCCCGCTCATGAATGGCGACCATGCGCAGTTTTCCTTTCCAGGGTGAGCTGCCATCGGCCTCTGCACCAAACAGTAGGGTGTAGTTTTCATCCCAATCATTCAGGCTGTCACCTCGAGTAGCGGTCTCACTGGCAACCAATGTGCCATTAACAAATATTTTTCGCCCTTCAGTGCTGCTAAAGGTGATGGCAACATGCTGTTGAGTGGCTTGTAATATTTCGTCGGCATCAGCGGTTGAGAGTATCGGTTCTCCATTGGTGTCGGTGCTGCTACTGCGCTGGGCAAAGTTATAGTTGTAGAGTGTTTGCCCCAGTGTGAAGTTACGCAGGGAGTTATTTGCCGAATAACTGATGATACGGGCAGGCCCTTCCTGTGTGACGTTGGCGGGGACTAACCACGCTTCAATGGTGTAGGCGTTGCTTGATTTCAGCCGCTCAGCCAGTTTGGCGCTGGTGGCGGTGTTGCCTCGCGCTGAGGTGGAGAAGAACTCGATTCCCCAGCCACCCACCCACTGGTAATCGTCTCCTTCAGTGCCGGATAGTATGAGATTTAGAGCGGGCTCGATGCCGCTGGTATCGTACAGTGTGTCGCCAAGGCCACTTTTTAATTCGTAGCGGGCGATAATATGGTCATCAAAGCGATTGCCGCCGCTAGCGACGATTCCGTCGTAGAGGTTGAGCGCTTTACTGTTAACCAGTGCGCTGTCCAATTCGGTGATAGGGACGCCATCTGCAAAGCTTTGTATAGCGATGATAAATTCATCGGAATCGGATTGGCAATCATTCCAGCAGTTATGAAACTCTTCACTCAAGCGTAATACTAGACGGGAGTCAGCCGGGTTGTTCAGGTCGATGCGCCGGCCCGTGCGTATCGCATCATAGGCGACATTAACATCACTCTGCGCTATGTAAGGTGCCTGGGGGAAGTCACCTTCTTCGCTGTGGCAGCTGGCACAATACTGTGTCAGCAGGGGCCACACAGTGGTAGAAAATAGCGCAGCATCGGCGGGCAGTCGCTTGCCACCATCAGGATCTTGGATGGGTGGTGCGATCAGCTTGACTTCGTTGTTACCGGGGAGTGGGTCATTAGGGTTTAACCACAACTCAAGGTAGGAGGTGATGGTTTCAGCGCAAATGAGGTCGGAGGGTTCCCAGCAGTTATGGCCTGCAGCAACCCGGGTGACTATTTCAGAGTTCTTAGGCGTTGTGGTGTCTACAATGGTGAGTGCCGCTGTATAGGCGAAATTGACATTATCATCACGTACGAATTGTAATTGGTCACTGTCGGTGCCATGGCAGTTCCCACAGCGGTTGCTGGCGCGCAGGCTATCCCACACATACTCTTTAAAACGAGCAATATCATCATCTGTTGCCGCAGGGCCACTGTAGTCTTTGGGGGGCTCGTTGCTGCGATCGACTTCAGGATTATCGGTTGTATCAACCCCTTGGCAGCCCGTGAGGAGGGAGAGGGCCAAAATGAGGCAGAGAGTGTATCGATTAATCATCCGTTATTCTCCCATGCAGTAGACAGCGCTTTCGGCAAAGACGGTCTTGAGGTTGTAGTTGTTGGTTTTAAATGATTCAGTGATTTGATCGATCTTGTTGTGATCTGCACTGTTTTCAGGGTCTCTGAAACAGATGTTTTTAAATACTTTTTTAACCTGACAGCGAGCAAACGCTTCGCTGTTGGCAAGTTCGCGGCCAAGGCTTTTTGCACCCGTACCATTGTCAGGAAGACCAAGGTTGTTGGTATCCCAGCCGAGCAGCGAGTTTGCCCCGGCTCGCCAGTAGTTAGCCCAATTATCATTCGGTGTGGCATAGCCGTAAGGGAAGTTGCTGGCGTTAATCAGGTATTTTGGTTGGACACTGTTTGCGGTGTACTCCAAGCGCCCGTTACGTGCATCAGGGTCGGTACCGCTGTCATACACGTAGTTGTAGTAAGCATAGGCTTGTGCGAGTGGATCCATGCCTGCGTGGCAGCCTAGGCAGGCATTAATAAAGATGCGGCTGTCTCCACCGGGGCTGCGGGAAGCATCTTGGCGGATTCGATCAGGAGAGCGGGTGTTATCTTTTATTTGCTCTAGGTCGTTACAGAGATGGTTAAGGATGGTAAACCTCAGCATTGCACGGTTGGTGCCATCGACAAAAAAGGCTTGCGCCGCTGCTCGACTGGTCATTATGCCTGCGGTTGCGGCAGCCGGTAAGCCATTGACAGAGGATTGGGTGACGGCAACCAGGTCAGCCTTCAGGTCAACACCACTCTGTTCCATCTGCTCGTAGTGGTTGTTATTATTTTGCGAATAAGCGGGCAATCCAAGAGACGCTCTGCCAACATAAAGGATGTCATCATAAAGCAGGGTGCGGAAATCCAGATTATCACGTATTGCGCCAATCATAGTGGCAGTGTAGTCATTCAGGGGAGCAAAAGCGGTTTGCGCTTCGTTGGTCCAGGGTGTGATAATGGTTTTCAGGGTGGTGCTGTAAAAGTCCGGGTGCTCTATGGCAAGTTCGGCGGCACCAATCGCATCACCACCTTCAATGAGTAGCTGCATCTGGTCAAGCAGCACGGTGTCAGCCGGAACACCGGCGATCCTGTCGTGTATCTGCTTGGCTTGTTCACGTGAGCCGGCATAAGCTGAGCTACAGCATATGGCTGCTGCTAACAGAGAGATGGCAATTTTTTTCACGGGGAAAGAATCCTTGTTGAAACAGAATGTCGTTTAAGCATATGTGCTTTTTGCACTATGGATTGTGGGGGAATTCACAGTTCTTGAATGTGGTGACTGCTAAGCTGTATGCAACGCCCGATATGGGTCGTGTGGCTGGTTGCTTGACCTTCCTGGCTTGTGCAATTTGTCAGTTTAAAGGGGTCAATCCTCCATATGAAATGCTGTAAAAATCGATATAAGGGCGTTCTGTGCGTTTAATTTTTTCTCTATTGCTAGCGGCGCTATTGGTCTCTTCGTTGATGACGCTATCGGGGTGTGTGGATGATAATCAGACGCCTGATTCTGCACTGCCAGACTATCCAATCGCCTATGTTAAGCGTGCCCTCTACGATAATGAAGGCGAGCTAACCCCCTTGAGTGGTCGTGAACTGCTGACTTTTCGTCCGGGTGGTGACCTCTACATAAGAGACCGCGCCTCATCTACTGCACCCGAACGTATTGTGACCACCTCAGTGACGCAGGGTGCGGGCGATGTACGTGATCTGAATACCTCCTATGACGGCACCAAAATAATTTTTTCGATGCGTGAGCCAGAGATGGAGGGTGTGCCCGACGATCAGCAGCCCACCTGGAATATCTGGGAGTACGATATTGTTGGCCAGCAACTTAAGCGTATTATCAGTAGTGATATCATCGCAAGACAGGGGCAGGATCTCGCCCCGAGTTACCTCCCTGATGGACGTATTGTGTTCACCTCAACACGTCAACGAGAAACAGGACGTACATTGCTGGATGAGGGGAAACCGCTGTTCAAAGGCGTTGAAGAGTCGAGGCAGGAGCATGCCGCCGTGCTGCATGTGATGGGTGATGATGGGACTGATATTCAACAGATATCATTCAATGCCAGCCACGATTTTGATCCCACAGTGCTCATGAGTGGTCGTATTCTCTTTAGCCGTTGGGATAACATGGGCGGACAAAATGCGATTCGTCTTTACACTGTTCGCCCCGATGGTGGTGATTTGCAGCTTCACTACGGTGCGCACAGTGCACAGGTAGGGCATGGGGATGCCTCCACAGGTTATGTTCAGGTGCGGGAGATGGAGGATGGCAGGCTGTTGGCAACTCAAACCTTACGTGGACAGGAAAACCGGGGGGGTGATCTGGTTATTATTGATGCTGAAAACTATATTGACCACGACCAACCTACCGAGATTAACCGGGGTGTGCTCAGTGGCCCTGGCCAAGAGGCGGCGACTGTTCTTGATGTACAACTTGAAAATCAATCGCTTTCAGCCGGGGGGATGTTTATGTCGGCCTACCCACTTTGGGATGGTAGTCAGCGAATTCTCACCAGTTGGACACCCTGCCGCATCATAAGTGGAGGGGTAATTGTGCCGTGTCCTGCTGCTGATCTAAATAGTGAAGAGACGGTTCCCGCCGACCCACTTTTTGGGCTCTATCTGTATGATATTGGCAGCCACACGCTGCGTCCTTTGGTGATAGCCCAAGAAGGGGTTGTTATTAGTGATGTTGCCACGCTGCGTGAGCGGGACTTTCCTGCGCGTCTCTACGATGGATTTCCTGGTGATGGCCGCATTGATCGTGACCTTCATGATCGCGGAGTGGGGCTGTTACATATTCGCTCTGTTTATGATGTTGATGGAAGGGATACAGCACAACCTAATCTGGCCACTCTGGCCGACCCGCAACAGACGGCGGCGGCTGATCGTCCGGCGCGTTTTATTAAAATAGTAAAATCGGTCACACTGCCTGATCGGGATACATTGATTGTTAACAGGAGTTCGCTGGGTATCAGTGCCCAGCAATTGATGCGTGAAATTGTTGGCTACGGGATGATTGAGCCGGATGGCTCGGTGATGGTTGAAGTGCCTGCCAACATCCCTTTTGCCATTGAACTGCTTGATGAAAATGGGCGGCGTATGCGTAGCCGCCATCAAGCTTGGCTGCAGGTTCGCCCCGGTGAAACATTGACATGCAACGGTTGTCACAATCACGGTAGCGGAATGCCTCACGGTCGTATTGATGGCCCTGTTGCCGTTAATAGTGGCGCGACGACCAGTGGTCAGCCCTTCCCTAATACAAATCCTGCAATGGTTGCCCATATGGGTGAAACCATGGCTCAGACACGTATGCGCCTTAGTTGTGAGACCGACTGCGCCGAGCGTAAGCTGCAGATGGATGTTGCTTTTGTCGATCATTGGAGTGATAGCGCACTGCGCCTGCCTGATGATAGCTTTGAGTACCGTTACGCTGACCTGGACAGTGCGCTTTTACACCCCACCAATGAAAGTTGCCAAAATAGCTGGCAGCTGCTCTGCCGCACTATTGTCAACTACCCCGAGCATATTCACCCACTTTGGGATCTGCCGCGGGTAGACAGCGCACTGGTCGATAGGCGTTGTACAAATTGCCATAGTGACCTGGATGAGGTGGGTGTTTTGCGGGTACCAGAGGCACAGTTACAGCTCAATGGTGGAGTCTCGCCAGAAGATGCCGATCACCTCATCAGCTATCGCGAGTTATTCTTTGCTGATAATGTTCAAGCGCTGCAAAATGGTGCATTGCAGGATATTTTGGTAGAGAGTGGTGAGTTTGAGACAGTGGAGAGTGGTGAGTTTGAGGTAGTAGAAAGTGGTGAGTTTGAAACAGATGAAAATGGAGAGCTCATTCTTGATGATAATAATAATCCTATCCCTATCTTGATCACTGTCCCTATCTTGATCGATATTCCCATTCTGGTCACGCAGCTCGCACCGGGCCCTTCGATGTCAAGTGCAGGTGCAAATGCACGTTATTTCTTGTCGCTTTTTGATAGTGGAGCGATTCACGAGGGGTGGTTAACTCCGGCTGAACTTCGCTTGATTAGTGAGTGGCTGGATATCGGCGCCCAGTATTACAACAACCCGTTTGCGGTGCCTGAGGAGGAGTAACTGGTGAAATGTAGGCTGTTATTTCCCCTGTTACTGCTCTTTTTCTTTTCACCCGTAGCCTCTGCGGAAGAGACGGTGCCGCAAGTGGCTGTTATTGATCCCTATCTCGATCTGCACAGTGGCCCTGGGCGTGGTTACCCAATTATTCGTGTGGTGAAAGAGGGCGAATGGGTTTCGATTCACAAGCGTAAGAATCGTTGGTTTCTCATCAGTACCCGACAGGGAGAGACGGGGTGGGTTGCTAGAGATCAGCTGGAACGCACCTTAAATCCGCAAGGCGAGCAGACCACGATTAAGGCACCTAACTGGAGAGATTTCTCCCAACGTAGCTGGGAGCTGGCAATGATGGCGGGCGACCTGGATGGTTCGCGGGCCATGGAGATTTCTGCACTCTATTTTATGACTCAAAACCTTGGCCTCGAAGCGAACTACGGTATCGGTTTAGGTACATTTTTTACCTCAGAGGTTGTAGGGCTGGCGATTCAGCATCAGCCCTTTCCCCGTTGGCGGGTGGCCCCTTATTTCAGCTTGGGTGGTGGGGTGATGCAAATCAAACCTAAAGCAACGCTGGTTAAATCTGAACGTCGTCAAGAGGGATACGCGAGTGCCACTATGGGATTGCGTACCTACCTGAGCCAGCGCTTTGTATTACGACTTCAGTATAAAGAATATGTACTCTTCAACAGCGATCAAAACAATGAGGAAATTATCGAATGGAAAATAGGTTTTGCTGCTTTCTTTTAGCAACGCTTCTATTGTCCAGCTCGCAGTTAGTGCTGGCGCAAGAGCTTGATGCGCTGGGTGCGGATACTCAAATAGAGCGCCGTGATATCAGCGAGGCATTGATTGATAGTGAAAACTTCGAGGTAACGGCCTCCGCAGGCATTATCAGTATCGAAGATTTTGGCAGCAATATGGTCACGGTTGCCCGCCTTGCTTACCACATTAGCGAAGACTTTTTTGCTGAAGCGGCATACGGAATAAGTGAAGCGGGCTATACCAGTGCCGAGCTGCTGTATGGTGATGTAAAAATCTTGAGCGATGATGAACGGAGCTACCGTTATTACAATGTATCGCTTGGTTATAATTTGCTGCCAGGTGAAGCCTTTATTAGCCAGGGGCGTACCTACAATACGGCGTTCTATGTGATCGGAGGTGCCGGTCTTACCGAGTTTGCGGGGGATGAGGTGTTTACGCTCAACTATGGTGTGGGCTACCGATTACTGGTAAACGACTGGCTGGCACTGCGTGTTGACGGACGAGACCACGTCTATAGCAGTGAGCTGTTTGGAGAGAAAAAAAATGTCCATAACCTCGAAATGTTATTTAGCTTATCACTTTTTTTCTAGATCGGATTGCCAAGGAGTACCCGAATGAAACCAATAAAAGCTCTACTCGTTATTTTTATTGCCTGCACTATTTTGTTGTTTAACAATGCTTTTAGCGCCAGCCTAGAAGGTGCCGCTCCCGATTTTACCTTGGATAATCGCAAGGGCGAAAACATCCGCCTCAGTGACCACCTGGGTGAGGTGGTGATGATTAACTTTTGGGCCTCATGGTGCGCCCCTTGTCGCCAGGAGATGCCGCTACTTGAAGACCTCCATAAAAAATATCAAATGATGGGCTTTACACTGCTCGGTATTAATGTGGATGAGGAGCGTGAAAATGCCGAGAAACTGCTGGAGCAGATCCCAGTCTCATTTCCGGTGCTTTTTGATGCAGACAGTGCAGTGAGCCGCCTCTACAGCGTAAAAGCGATGCCCACGACTATCTTGGTTGATCGTGATGGCCAGTTGCGGGTTTTACACAAAGGCTATCAACCCGGTTTCGAGGATCAGTATGAAGCCGATATCAAGGCGTTGATACGGGAGTAGTGGGGTGCGATTTATCCTCTTTATTGTGTTTTTGGTACTTCTTCAAGGCTGCTCTATTGAGCCTTGGGTGTTGCCCTATGAGCGCGCACGGCTGGCTGACCCGATTATGAATATGGATCCAAATCCTGTCTCTAGTAGCTACCTTAACCATGTATACCAGGCACGTGAGTCGGCGCGTGGTGCTGAAAGCGGGCAGGGGGGTGGTTGTGGCTGCAACTAGGACAAAACGCCATTTCGTACTCATTATATTGCTGTTGGCTTGTTTGCCTTTGACGGCAGCTATCCTGCCAGAAGATCGTTTTGATGTGCTCTATCACTACTATGCGGGTGGCGGTGTGGATATTAGTGGTCCATCGTTGCTGTTTCGTAAACAGGTTGCCGCTCCGCTATCTGTGTCAACCCACTACTATGTCGATACCATCAGCAGTGCCTCAATCGATGTGGTGACCCAGGCCAGTCCCTACAATGAAGAGCGTACTGAGTATGGCTTGAATGTGGATTACCTCAATGGTAAAAATCTGCTCTCAATGGGGTATACCACTAGCTCGGAGAATGATTATGTTGCCAACACAGTGAATGTCGGTATATCGCAAGACTTTTTTGGCGACCTGACCAATATCTCATTAGGCTTTTCCCGTGGCAGTGATACAGTTAGTCGATCAACCGACAATGTGTTTGAAAGGGCGGTTGAACGACGTAACTATCGATTTGGCTTGTCGCAGATTTTAACTAAAAACATGACGGTTACGTTTGCATTTGACCTCACAACGGATGAAGGTTTTTTAAATAACCCCTATCGTCGTTATCGCTATTCGGATTTAGCAGGCGGTGAGTCATGGGATTATGAAGTCTACCCAGGCACCCGCACCAGCAACGCGCTGGGCTTGCGGGGCCTCTATTATCTCCCCTACCGGGCGGTAGTGGGTGCTGAGGTTCGCCAGTTCTCTGATACCTGGGGGATTAATGCTCAAAACTGGCAGCTTTTTTATCGTCATCCAACCGACAATGGCTGGTTGTTTGAGGTAAGATATCGCCAGTACAGTCAAAACCGTGCTGATTTTTACTCCGATCTTTTTGATGCCCAAAATGCACAAAATTATATGGCAAGGGATAAGGAACTCAGCACCTATGAGAGCCAGACATTCGGCATCACTGCCAGCTATGGGTTTAACCTTAGCGGAGTTCAGTGGATAGACCGGGGGAGCATAAACCTCAGCTGGGATCATCTACGATTTGACTATGCTGATTTTCGTAATGCGGATGTCAGTAGTGATGTCGGCAATGAGCCGCTTTATGGTTTTTCGGCTAATGTCATACAAGTATACATCTCTGTATGGTACTAAAAACATCTAACGATCTGTTTAGGGGGAATTGTGCGTTTTTTTACCATCTGTCTTCTGCTGCTTGCCAGCATCTCATTTCAAGCCAATAGTGCACCAGAAAATATAGATAGCCAGCTGCAAAACCTCAAAAAAGAGATTATGCAGCTTAATCGTCAACTCTTTATTCTTGAGGAAGAGCTGCTCTTCCCCTCTAGTACACAACTTGCCGTTTATGTATCAATCGATGTGGGAAAATACTTTGTCGTTGATAATGTAGAGCTGAAAATAGATGGTAAAACGGTCACCCACTATCTTTATACCCAGCGTGAGCAGCAGGCACTCGCTCGTGGTGGTGTTCAACGTCTTTATGTGGGGAATATTCACAGTGGGGAACATCAGTTAACCGCCATTTTTAATGGTATGGGGCCCAATCAACGCCCTCTCCAGCGTGCCGCCTCAATTACTTTTAACAAGGCAAAAGAGGTTAAAAATATCGAGTTTTCAATCAAGGATGATGAAGACAAGCAGCAGGCCCAATTTATTGCCAAGGAGTGGTAATGCTCCGCCAGATTTTCTTATGGCTCTCTCTGGTGCTGCTTTGCTGTAGCACGCCGCTCTATGCCGATCAAAATACCTCGATCAAGGATCTCGATTACGGCGTGGTCTTTTTTGATCTTTACCAGCAGCGCTATTATCGCTCTGCGGTCAATCTTGGGATTAGCTTGCAGCAGCAGAAACTGCAACACCATAAAGGTGAGGCGGAGCTATTGTTGGGTAGTATTCTGCTCTATTACGGAATGCACGATGAGGCCGAGGCGATTTTTTTGCGCCACACAACACCGCAACAAAATCCAGTGAGTGACCGTGCTTGGTTTTATATGGCAAAAGTGCGCTATCAGCGTGGCCTCTACGATGCTGGATTGCAGGCGCTGCTTAAAATCCAAGGTGCCCTTCCAGGTGAGCTGCAGCGCGAGCGGCACCACTTACAAATTATGTTATTAATGGGGCAGGGGCGCTTTAGCTTGGCCGCAGAGGTGGGCAAGCAGACACAGGCACCAGGTGACCTTTTTGCGCAGTACAACCTCGCGGTTGCACTTGAAAGGGCAGAGAAAAATAGGAAAAGTTCCGCTGCACTGCGGCAACTTATTTTAGCTGAGGCTGAAAGCCCGGAAGCGGAGATGTTGCAACATAAAGCGCGCATTATTCTTGCGCAGCGCTACCTAGAGCACGGTAAAACCCACAATGCCATTGTGTTACTCCACCAGGTTCCTATTGATACGGTTTTTTTTGATCAGGCACTGATTGCCCTCTCATGGGCCTATTACAAACAGGGCGAAAATATAAAAGCACTGGCACCGCTGCGCTTACTTAAAGAGCGCAACAGCCGTGATATTGAGGCAAAAGAGGCGTGGCTTCTTGAGGGCTATGTTCAGGAGCATGCTAATGCTTTGCATGAAGCGAAAAAGAGTTATGAGGGTGCCATCTCGCACTATCAACGGGAGATAGCGCAGGTTGACGAGGTGGTTGACTCCCTAGGAGATGGGCGTTTCTTGAATCAGCTTTTGCCGCAGTTGCACGGCATATCACAAGGCTTTGGCTGGGAGGAACGCATTGAGCTACCTAAAGCCAATACCCCTTATATGGCGGTAATGCTCTCCAGTTATCCGTTTTTTGAGGCATTGAGAAACCTACGTGATCTGCGCTACTTACAGCGTCAGCTCTCTATCTGGCGTGATGACATACCCAGCTACCAGCATATGATTAAATTGCGACAAATGCGTTATAACGAATTTCTACCGTTGCTTGAGCTGGTCAAAAAGGATAACCACTACCAATCCCTAGTCAAACAACACCAGCAGCTGACACGGCAATTGGATGCCATCGATCAGCAACAGGCAATCTATCAGCTGTTGGATGAGGGGGCTGAAAAACAGCTGGAGCGGCTATCAAAAATCGAAGTGATCATTGAAATGCTACCTGAAGGTGATCTGCTTGAGGGTTACCAACAGCGCTATCAACGGCTAAAAGGGCGGCTTACTTGGCAACTTACGGAAACATTTAAGGTGCGTAGTTGGCAGCGTCGCAAAGAGCTGCGTGCACAACAGCGTATTTTGGATGAGGTTGCTGAGAAACGAGAGGTGCTGACTAGAACAGAGCTGACCACTCCTGAAATGTTCTCCCAGTATGAGCAGTATACTAATCAATTGAGTGGTCAAATGGAGACGCTGGGCCAGCAAGTAGAGCAGCTCTACACTCGACAGGAAGAGGCGCTTCTTGAGCGGGCGGTAGAGGCTTTGCAACACTACCGTAGTCGCTTGGCACTCTATCGTGATCAAGCGTATTATCGTGTTGCCTATATCAAAGACAGTGCCCTGAATACGGTTGAGGCGGCACAATGATGCTCAATAAAAAAACTGCATTATTGGCCATCTCACTGGTGCTGAGTGGTTGCAGCAGCAAGGTGCCGATCGAAACACCTGAGCAGCGTCTTATCGCTTATCAAGCTCCGATATCCAAACATCAGATACCCAAAACTGAACTAACTGGAATGGAAGAGGAGTACCAAAAAGCGGCTGAAAGTCAATTTTTTCAAATTGAAGCACTTGCACGACATCGTCTAGCAGATCTTGCACTGGAAGAGAGTGAGGATGAGCTACTCAATGACAGCATGGATGACATGGATAGCACTACCCGCAGTAGTGGCTATTTTCGGGCGATCACTGTTTACCAGCAACTGTTAAAAGATTATCCGGATCGAGTAGAGAATGATGGTATTCGTTATCAACTGGCTCGTGCCTATGATTATGCGGGTGAGCCACGGGTGGTTTTGGAGGTGTTAACTGAGCTCGTTGACCAACATCCTGAATCAAGCTTTTTCTCTGAGGCTCAATTTCGTCGCGGTGAGCTGCTCTTTACCCTTGGCCGGTTTGATGATGCGACTGTAGCCTATAAAGAGGTCACCGATCGCGGTGCAACTGACCCCTATTTCAAACATGCACTCTACAAACAGGCGTGGGCGCTGTATCGTTCTGACCGAATCGATGCGGCACATCACCATTTCGCCGATCTACTGGAATTCCTGCATACCCCGGGCAGCATGGATGATGTCGCTGTGGCCAATAGTGAGCTGGTGCGAGATGTGTTGCGTATCCTGGCCGTTAGCTTTTCCCAAATGGAGGGTGTGGAGTCGGTTGAGGCGTTTGCACAAGCGCGTAATAACCAGCCTTATACTGCACTGATTTATCAGGCGCTCTCTGATCAATTTTCTATGCAGCGCCTTTACAGGGAAGCGGCGGGTGTGTATGGCTTTTATCTGCAACGTAATGCTAACGATGCGCACGCCGCCGGTTATCATTTGAAACAGATTGCACTATTGGACAGGAGTGGTGACTTCAAGGAGGCCCTGCAAGCAAGACAACAGTTTGTCGAAAACTATGGGGCTGACAGCGGGATATTGGAGCGTCACCCGGTTGCGGTGTATAAAGCAATTGAGCCAGCACTTCAAAAGAATATTATCTATCTTGCTAAATATTACCACGGCCTTTACCAGAAAAATAACCAGCTAGCCGATGTGGCACGCGCTCAATACTGGTACCAGTATTTCCTGAATAGCTTTCCAAATGATGAGAAAAGCAGTGGTGTCCATTTTCTGTATGCTGAAAGTCTGTACGAATCGGCAGCCTTTGAGCAGGCCGCAATGGCCTATGAGAGCGCAGCTTACGAGTACCCAGTGCACGATAAAATGGCAGAAGCGGGCTATGCGGCCTTAATCAGCCACGAAAAACGCCAAAACATTGATGAACAGCCACACCTGCAGCAATTTATCGCCAGTATCAACCGTTTTATTAGCCACTTTCCCCAAGATGTACGAATCAACGAAGTACGGCACAAAAAAGCAGATCAGCACTTGGCATCCAATGAGTATGCAGCTGCCGTTGATGAGTTGAATACGCTTGCCCATGCGTTGCCAGCCGACTCACCACAGCTCGGTACGGTTTGGTATAAGCTCTCTTACAGTCACTTCATGCTGGATGATTACTTGGCGGCAGAGGCCAGCTCCCAGCAAGCGCTCTTATACGTTGAAAAGCCTCAGCAGCGTAAAGAGATTAAAGAGCGGCTTGCGGCTGCAATCTACAAACAGGGCGAACAAGCGCAAGCTGCTGGTGACTTGATGGCCGCAGCCGGGCACTTTTTGCGTATTGTGAGTGCGGTTCCAGGAGCCGCTATTATCGCCCAGGCTCAATACGACGCGGCAACAGCTCTTATGAGTAATGGCGATTGGCGGGCGGCGGTTAAGGTGCTGGAGCGCTTTAGAGCCAGTTATCCACGCCATAAGTTAGTGATGGGTGCGCGTGAAAAGCTGGCATATTCCTATATGGAAATGGGGGAAAGTGTGAAGGCTGCACACGCTTATAGTGCGCTCGCCAGTGTAGAGACTGATCCGGAGCGAAAACGTGGCTGGTTAAGCCAGGCCGCAGAGCTTCATTTGCAAGAAGGTAATAATAGATTGGCGGTTAATATGCTTGAGCAGTATCTCGCCCTCACAAAAGTGGAGGATGTGAGTTATTTTGAGGTGAGTATGCGTATTGCGGATATTCACCACAAACTGGGTAATACCCGCTCTTATAGATCCAGCCTCAGGAGCATTGTTAGAAAGGTGGGGGAAGACAACCCCGATATCGGGCTGCGCCAACAAGCCGCTAATGCCTCGTTAAAGTTGGCAGATAGTTATCAAAAGGTGTTTGCATCGATTGCTCTTAAAAACCCGATAAAAAAGGCGCTGAAGCAGAAAAAGGAGGCGATGCAGGCAGCACTTGATCTGTATAAACAAGCCAGTCAATACCGCATCAGCAATGTTACCACCGCCTCTACATATCAAATTGCTGAAATATATCGGCTGTTTAGCCATGCACTAATGACCTCGGAGCAACCAAAAGAGCTCGAAGGTGAAGAGCAGGAGATGTATATCATGATGCTGGAGGAGCAAGCCTTTCCCTTTGACGAAAAGGCGATTGATCTGCATAAGCTGAATATCAATAGAATTAGCAGCGGCCTTTATGATAAGTGGGTTAAAAAGAGTTTTCAGGCGCTAGGGGGTCTTCAACCTGCCCGCTTTAATAAGCAAGAGAACGCCTTGGATATGATTACAGCATTAAACTGAGAATGCCCCTTGGGGAGTTCATCTGCCGTTGTCAAATGAGTATGTCATGACATTTGAGTTTAAAACCCTTGGCGTTATCCACTCCTGTTTTAAAGAGAAGTTTGGCATTCCACGACAACCAGGGTTAGTGGCAGAGGCGCGAGCAACGCTGGAGCTGCTGCCCCCTTATAATCAACCTGAGACAGTACGCGGTATTGAGCAGTTCAGCCATATCTGGCTATTGTTTGTCTTTCATGGTTCTCCACATGATAAATGGCAAGCACTGGTACGACCACCGCGCCTAGGTGGGAATCAGCGCATTGGGCTGTTTGCCAGCCGGACAACCTTTCGCCCCAACCCCATCGGTATGTCAGCGGTAAAGCTGGAACGTGTGGAGAGTGGTGTAGATCGCCTCTTTTTACACCTGAAAGGGGTGGACCTTCTTGACGGAACCCCGGTTGTCGATATCAAACCCTATATCCCCTATGCGGATAGCATTCCAAACGCAGATGGCGGCTTTGCTCAAAGCGCCCCGTCGCGTAAACATACTGTCACCTTCACAGCCGATGCCGCTAGGCGCTGCCATGAGCTCAGCCATCAATACACCCATTTGCACACCATGATAGAGCAGTTGCTGCAGAGTGATCCTCGTCCTGCATACAAAGAAGAGGATGGGGGGCGGGTATATGGGATGCGATTGTGGGATTTCGATCTGCGATGGCGCGTAATAGGGGATCGGGTAGAGGTTTTAGAGTTGGCGAAGGTTAATGGGGAGTAAGGGTTAACCAATAAGCCCGATCATTTATAAACCATCTGCAATACACGCCCATCAAACAGTTTATTCTGCCTTAATAAACGATGCCCGTTTGTGTAATAAAAATCAGTGATTTGACGCGGGTTTGGCCTGGTTGGAGCCTATAGAAATAGCCATTATTTTTAAGCGATAAATAGGTGCTTAGAAATATCGTTGACGGGCTACGCAGATTATTCTAGGATCGGGTCGACTATAAATATAAGTCAGTTATATTTGCGTGAGCAAGTAATAAGATTGACGAGGAAGGGAATGGCCATAAGAGCTAAATATAAGCTTGGCCAGTCAGCATCTGATATTCGATGTATTGATTGTACCGCCCAAGGGCGGTTTTTAGACTCTCTTATTTTTAAGCCCAAAGTTGACGTATAAAATTGTTCTGTTAAAGCATGAGTTACAGGTAATCGTTCGCTATTGCGAAGGGTTCCATGCAAAAAACAGAAGACGTTGTGCGTCAGAGTGTCAAATTGTGGCTTATTTCAGATATACAGTATATTCGGGTTCGTACCTGGATGAATAAAAACCAACAATCTAGATTGAGCAGGAGGGGCAAGATGAGTGATGGTGTTGATCACAGCAAACGTCGCACACTTACCATAGCAGCAGGTGCCATGGGTGGTGTTGGAGCTGCGTTTGTCGCAGTTCCATTTGTGTCGTCAATGTTGCCGAGTGCCAAGGCGCAGGCAGCAGGTGCGCCAGTGGAAGTTGATGTGAGTCGTATGGAACCCGGCCAGCGCATAACCGCTGAGTGGCGTGGCAAGCCTGTGTGGGTTATTCGTCGGACTAAAGACCAGTTAAAGGGTATGGATGGTCTAGTGCCACTGCTCCGTGACCCAAATTCAGAGATGCCAATGCAGCCTGACTACGCACAAAACCCTTATCGCTCCATTCGAGATGAATACGCGGTTATAGTTGGTATTTGTACTCATCTTGGCTGCTCGCCTACTTTCCGGCCTGAGGTTGCTCCGGCAGATCTGGGTGAAGATTGGGTAGGCGGATTCTTTTGCCCATGCCATGGCTCAAAATTTGATTTGGCTGGCCGTGTGTATAACGGTGCGCCAGCACCTAAAAACCTCGAAGTTCCACGTCATAAATTTATTAGTGACTCGGTAATTTTTGTGGGTGCTGATGATCAGGGGGTTGCATAGAATGAAGAATAAGCTACTTGAGTGGGTCGATGATCGATTTCCACTGACCAAAACATTTAATGAGCACTTAGCTCACTACTACGTCCCGAAAAATTTCAACATGTGGTACTTCTTCGGTTCGCTGGCAATCATGATGCTGGTGATTCAAATCGTGAGTGGTATTTTCCTTACTATGAATTACAAGCCAGACGGTGATGCAGCCTTCGGCTCCGTTGAATACATTATGCGCGACGTAGAGTGGGGCTGGTTAATTCGTTACATGCACTCAACGGGTGCTTCTTTCTTCTTCATTGTTATCTATCTGCATATGTTCCGCGGCCTGCTGTATGGTTCATACAAAAAGCCTCGTGAGTTGGTATGGATGATCGGTGTGGGTATCTTCCTACTATTGATGGCCGAAGCCTTCATGGGTTATTTGTTGCCATGGGGTCAGATGTCATACTGGGGGGCGCAGGTTATTATCTCGCTGTTCGGTGCCGTGCCCTTTGTAGGGCCGGAATTGGCATTGTTGATTCGGGGTGATTTTGTGGTCGCCGATGCGACGCTTAACCGCTTCTTTGCATTCCATGTTATTGCTGCGCCACTGGTGCTTCTCGGGTTAGTGGTTGTCCATATTACGGCTCTACACGAAGTGGGTTCTAATAATCCCGATGGTGTTGATATCAAGAAAGATAAAGACGCAAATGGTATTCCTCTTGATGGTATTCCCTTTCACCCCTATTACACGGTGAAAGATGCTTTCGGCGCATCACTATTCCTTATCTTCTTCTGTGTGGTGATGTTCTACTGGCCAGAAGGGGGTGGTTACTTCATTGAAGCGCCCAATTTTGTACCCGCAGATCCCCTGAAAACGCCGGATCATATTGCGCCTGTCTGGTACTTTACGCCGTTCTACACCATTCTGCGTGCGGTTCCGAGTATTGGAGGGTCACCGTTCCCTGGTGTAGTAGCAATGGGTATTTCAACCTTGATCTTTATGCTGTTGCCTTGGTTAGATCGCAGCCCTGTGAAGTCAATTCGCTATCGCAGCACCACCTTTAAGCTCTGGGTGGCGATGTTTGTAGTTGTATTTTTCATCCTGGGATTCTTGGGTACGAAAGCACCTAGCCCGCTGTATAACATCGCTGGCCAGATTTGTACTGTTCTGTACTTTGCATTCTTTGTATGTATGCCTTGGTACACCAAGAACGAAAAATGTAAGCCAGTACCAGAAAGGGTGACCGACAAATGAAAAAGTTAATGATCGCCATTTTGATGATGGCATTACCTGCTTTGGGAATGGCTGCAGGCCCTTCAATCCCACTGCTCTCTGCAAACATTGATTTGGATGACAAGGAGTCTCTACAAAGAGGCGCGGCAATCTTTATACATAATTGCCTGAATTGTCACTCTGCTCACTACATGCGTTATAACCGCGTGAGTGAGGATCTTGGCATGGCTGAGTCAGAGATCAAATCCATGATGTTTACCACTGATAAAGTGGGCGACACCATGGTGGTGGCACTGGATCCAAAAGAGGCGAAAGCCTGGTTTGGTACACTGCCTCCCGATCTGACCGTTATCGAACGCTTTCGTGGTGCGGACTGGTTATATACCTACTTCCTTTCATTTTATAAGGATGATAATCGCCCATTTGGTGTGAATAACCTGCTGTTCAAGGATGTGGGTATGCCACACGCCATGCTCAGTATGCAGGGCCTCGCTGATCCTATCTATCGTGATGAGACATTGCCTGATGGTTCTATCCGCAAGGTTGTTGAGTCACTTTCTCAGCCTGCAGGTGGCGCAATGAGCACGGCAGACTATGAGGAAGCGGTTCGTGATCTGGTCGGGTTTATGGTCTATATGGGCGAACCTGCGAAGCTGGTACGTTACGACTTGGGTTGGAAGGTAATCGTATTTTTAATCTTCCTAACCTTTTTGCTCTATTTGTTGAAGAAAGAGTATTGGCGCGATATACATTGAGTTAGTTGCGGTAAATTCTTGAAGAAGGGGGACATTGTCCCCCTTCTTCGTTTATAATGATTCGATTATTTTTCCAACCCTGTTTTTTTTTAGGAGATGTACGCATGGCGTCATTGGCCAACCGACGTTCGATCATGACCCTCTATTCCAACTCAAACTGCATTCATTCACATCGAGTGCGGATTGTGTTGGCTGAAAAGGGGATCACCCATGAGGTGATTGAAGTTGATCCCGATAATATGCCAGAGGATCTTCTTGAGTTGAACTCATACGGCACTGCACCGACACTGGTTGATCGTGATCTGGTGCTTTTTGGCTCTCAGGTTATCATGGAGTATATGGATGAGCGCTTTCCACATCCACCCCTCATGCCGGTAGACCCCGTGATGCGAGCGCGCAGTCGACTGATGCTGCACCGTGTTGAAAATGATTGGTACACCCTGGTGGAAGAGATTAATACCAAGGGTGAAAAAGCGGTTGCCAAGGCGCGTAAAGAGCTGCGTGAGAGCTTGACCATGGTGGCGCCTATTTTTGCACAAGGCGACTACTTTATGAGTGATGATTTTAGCTTGGTTGATTGTGCCATTATCCCGGTGTTGTGGCGTTTACCTCTCTATCGCATTGAACTGCCCGCTGAAGCTCAATCAATTAATGATTACGCAGATGCTCTGTTTAAGCGCGAAGGTTTCCAGGCAAGTCTCTCTGAAGCAGAGCAAGAGATCAGGGCGATTTAAAGGTTGCATATGGAAGAGATGACATCAAGTCGGCCCTATTTAGTGCGGGCCATGTATGAGTGGATTGTGGATAACTACCTCACCCCCTATCTGCTGGTAAAAGCAGATATTGAAGGGGTTGTTGTTCCCGAGCAGTTTATTGAAGATGGAAAAATCATCCTCAATGTTAACCCGAGTGCTGTGCAGTCACTACAAATGGGCAATGAACATATTCAGTTTAGCGCCCGTTTCAGTGGCAAGCCAATGAACCTCCATGTGCCGGTTCATGCCGTGATGGCCGTTTATGCTCGGGAGAATGGTCGTGGCATGGTCTTTAATGATGAAGTTGATGTCCCCGTACCACCTGACTTACCTCCTGAGCGGGAGCGTGCCAAAAGTGCACCCAAACCCTCACTGACTTTGGTAAAGTAATTAATCACCCCGCTTCGCGGGGTTTTTTTTGGAGTATTCAATGAAATTCTCTGCACCACTCATTGAAGGGCGTCTAGTAAAGCGTTACAAGCGTTTTTTAGTTGATGTGATGCTTGCTGATGGTGAGCAGGTGACGGCGCACTGTGCCAATACCGGCTCAATGAAAAACTGTCAGCCTGAAAATGCTCGGGTGTGGCTTAGTCGCTCAAACAACCCGAAGCGTAAGCTGGCATATAGTTGGGAGCTGGTTGAAGTTGCCCCCTCCATCCTGGTAGGAATCAATACCAGCCTTAGTAATAGACTGGTCAAGGAAGCTATCGAACAAGGCACGATTACAGAGCTACAGGGTTATCAGGATATTCGTGCAGAAGTGCAATATGGCGATGAAAAGAGCCGGGTCGACTTTCTGCTCAGCGGGCACCATGAGTTGCCCTCGTGTTATGTGGAAGTGAAAAATGTCACCCTATGGGATCAGCGATCCAAGGGTTATTTTCCTGATGCGGTAACCACAAGGGGCACCAAACATCTGCGGGAGTTGATGTTAATGGTTGAGCAGGGTTACCGTGCCGTACTCTGCTTTTGTGTTCAGCACGCAGGTATTAAAAGTGTGAGCAGTGCCGATGATATTGACCCACTCTACGGAAAGACGTTACGGGAAGCGATGAAGTGCGGTTTGGAAGTGATTGCGTATGGTGCAGAGATGAGTGTAGATGCCATCACACTACGACAAGTGATGCCGGTTATCCTGCCCAATACGCCAGCAGCAGTGCTAGCGCAATAAGTATAATATAGGGGTAGGCGACGGTTGGTCGTGCACTGTGACGAAGATATTCAACGATTGTGCCGAGAGTGCCTGGGCGTGAGGCCTCCCACTCGCTGTAAAATTGCATCCCCACGCTATCTGGCTCAGCTTTAATCTGCTTTTCCAATACCAACAAGCGATCACCACACCGCCCTTGCACCGTTCGCCAGATACCCTCTTGTAGCCAGAATATGACGGTAAAGCTTATGATGGCCAATAGCGGCAGTTCAAATAAGCCAAGGGAGGTCGCGGCTGTGATGATGGCAGCGACCTTGATAAGCAGGCCATACTGATCATAACGCTCAAAATCACGGTGTAGTATGCTCCACTCTTGTTGCAAAATTGAGTTGTCAGTCGTTGCCATGAAATATCCAGGTGAAGTCGATGCCATAAAAAAGGGGCGGCTGAATAGAGTAGATCAGCGTTCCTAGACTTTATGTATTAACTCGCCACCAGCTTAATTATCCATAATATGGATTGTTGGCGAGTAAATACATAAAGTCCGATGGTATTAGACAATCATTATTCCAGAAAAAAAGACATCTGGAATAATGAGTTGCGAGTTAATACATATCAGGAGGCTGTCGGACTTAGGTGATCGTAGCGAGGGAAAACCACTTTGAGTCCATTTTTTTGATCGTTTGAGGCGAATATTGAGCATATTCAACGAAAATGATCGGAGAAATGGGCCTGAATGGATTTTCCGCAGTAGATTCACCCTAAGTCCGACAAGCCTCCTAGGGTGGTGTTTCAGTTGCTTACCGTGTTAGCGCGGCTATTTTTTAAAGCCGCCCTGATCAATGCTGATGCGCATTGGATTGTTACGGATACGCACCCGCTTCAAGTGTTGCAGCATATCTTTGGGCATGCCCGTTGGCAGGTCAACGGTGCTGAAGTCGTTGTGTAGTTTGATGTGCCCAATGTGTTGGCTATCAATGCCGGCCTCATTAGCAATCGCACCCACAATATCGCGGGGTGTAACCCCTTGGTCACGGCCTACCTCAATACGGTATGTCGTTAGTTCAACATCGGACTGTTGACGGCGTGGACGACGCTCTTTGCGCTCACCACCGCGTGATGGACGGGGGCGGTCACGCTCATTTCGTTCGCGGGATTCACGCGGTGCAGGGATCTCTTCTTTGTACTGTAGCGGGCGCTCTTTTTGGCAAAGAAAAGCCAGTGCAGCAGCAACCTCGTGCGCGCTAATATCTTGTGATTGAGTATAGTCATCGACGAGTTGGGTGAAAAAGCCCAGCTCTTCGCTCTCAATGGTATCAGTGATCAACTGTTTGAATTGCTCAACACGTTTGGTTGCAATGCTATCAGCACATGGCAGTGGCATCTCTTTGAGTTTTGCTCTGGTTGCCTTCTCAATCGCAAACAACATACGACGCTCACGGGGCGATGAAAATAGAATGGCGACACCACTGCGGCCTGCGCGACCCGTACGGCCGATGCGGTGTACATATGACTCTGTATCATGTGGCATATCATAGTTAATGACATGGGTAACACGGGAGACATCAATGCCACGCGCCGCTACATCGGTGGCGATAACAATATCAATTTTCCCACTTTTCAGGTGGTTGATGGTGCGCTCGCGCAGCTGCTGACTCATATCACCGTTTAATGCAGAGCTGGGATAGCCTCGTGCTTCCAGTTTCTCAGCAAGCTCAACCGTGGCTGTTTTGGTGCGGGAAAAAATGATCACGCCATCGAAGGGCTCGCTCTCAAGAATGCGCGTGAGCGCATCCAGCTTAAAGCGAGGGGTGACCTGAATATAGCGTTGCTCGATATTTTCAACCGTCGAGGTTTTGGACTTAATTTTGATTTCAACAGGGTTGTTCAGGTACTTCTGGGTTACCTTCTTGATCGCCGCCGGCATGGTGGCAGAGAAAAGAGCCACTTGACGCTGTTTGGGTGCATGCTCCAAAATCCACTCTACATCTTCAATGAAGCCCATACGCAGCATCTCATCGGCCTCATCCAGCACAAAGCTGCTGAGCTTCTCAAGAGAGAGGCTTTTGCGTCGCAGGTGGTCCATTACGCGTCCAGGAGTACCCACAACGACGTGAGCGCCACGACGCAGGTGCTTAAGCTGGATATCAATGCTCTGGCCACCGTAGACTGGTAGAACATGGAAGCCTGGCATATGGCGAGCGTAGACCTGGAAAGCTTCTGCAACCTGGATTGCAAGTTCACGGGTGGGGGCTAATACCAAGACCTGCGGATATTTTTTACTGACATCAATTTTTTGCAGCATTGGCAAAGCAAACGCGGCGGTTTTACCGGTGCCGGTTTGTGCCATGCCTAAAATATCATTCCCTTCTAGTAAAGCGGGAATGCTGGCCGCCTGAATGGGGGAGGGGGTCTCGTATCCGACCTCTTGGAGTACTTTCAGTAGTGGAGCGGAAAGGGCTAAGTCTGCGAAGCTCGCATTTTCGGGTGTTGTCATAGGGGGTACCTTGTTAAGCGGCCGCCCCTCTCTATGAAAACTATCACTGTGGGGTAAACCGCATGGGTTAAAGCGACGCGCAGTATAACGGAATGGCGATCAAAAAGCTTGTACAAAATGTAAGCAATTTATCCAAGAATCATCCGAGGGGGCAGCGCAGCGGCTGATGGTACGTTACAATACGCCGTAGATTGAGTTTTTAGTGAGAAGAGTATATGTGCGGTATTTGTGGTGAACTGCGTCTGGATGGCACCTCGCCTGAGCTGGGGCTACTCAATAAAATGCTGGCTGCAATTGCCCGGCGTGGGCCAGATCACAGCGGTAGTTATTCAGATGGGCCGCTGGCGCTGGGGCATCGTCGCCTTTCGGTGATTGATCTTTCCGAGCATGCTAACCAGCCTATGGTCGATCCACAATTAAGCCTGGCGATGGTTTTTAACGGCGCAATTTATAACTACCCTGAGCTGAGAAAAGAGCTGCAAGGCAAGGGCTACCAGTTTTTCAGCAGCGGTGACAGTGAGGTCATTCTCAAGGCTTTTCACGCTTGGGGTGAACAGTGTGTGAACCGCCTACAGGGGATGTTTGCCTTTGCAATCTGGGATATGCAAAAAAAGGAGCTGTTTTTATCCCGCGATCGCCTCGGCATCAAGCCGCTCTATTTTTCTCAAAATGATCATGTTTTTCGCTTCGCATCCAACACTCAGGCGCTCTTGTGCAGCCGTGATACCGATGTCTCGATCGACCCCATCGCACTGCACAATCAATTAACCCTGCATGCGGTTATTCCTGCGCCGCGCACTCTTTTGCAAGGCATTAGCAAACTAGAACCGGGCAGCTCAATGCGAATCAACCTAAAAGGCGAGGTGACCCAACAACGCTATTGGCAGCTCACGGCACAGCGCCCCGTGCAAACATACAGCGAAACAGAGTGGATAGAGAGAATACACGATGCCCTGCGCCTGGCAGTGCGGAGACGGATGGATATTGCCGATGTGCCGGTAGGTGTTTTACTCTCAGGTGGCCTGGATTCAAGCCTGTTAGTGGCGCTGCTGGCCGAAGCGGGCGTAAATGAGCTACGAACCTTCTCCATCGGTTTCGATGATATCGGCAGTGAAGCGGGTAGTGAGTTTGAATTCTCCGACCTTGTGGCCAACCACTACGGCACTCGTCATCAAAAATATCATATCCCCAACAGCACCGTATTGCCACGACTGCCTGAGGCGGTTGATTGCATGGCAGAGCCGATGGTTGGGCAGGATGCTGTTGCCTTTTATCTGTTATCAGAGCAGGTTTCGCAGCAGGTTCGAGTGGTTCAAAGTGGCCAGGGTGCCGATGAGCTGTTCGCCGGTTACTTCTGGTACCCGGAGATGGAAGCGGCAAGCGGCAGCTACCTTGAACGCTTTGCTAAACACTATTTTGATCGCTCTCACCGCGAATTTATCGAGAGCGTTTGCGCCCAATACCAAGGAGCCGACTATACTAGCGAATTGGTGGCCGACCACCTTGGCTCACCCGGAGCGGATGAGTTTCTTGATCAGGTACTGCGCTTTGATGTGAGTACATTGATTGTAGATGATCCGGTCAAGCGGGTAGATAACATGACCATGGCCTGGGGTCTGGAAGCGAGAGTCCCCTTCCTTGATCATGAGCTGGTTGAGCTGGCGATGCAGCTTCCTCCACAACTGAAACTACAATCTGGCGGAAAACATCCGCTGAAAGAGATTGCCCGATCCATCCTGCCGCAGAAAATTATCGACCGCCCTAAGGGCTACTTTCCGATGCCCGCGCTTAAATATGTACAGGGGGAGTTTCTCGACTTCATGCGTGACATTCTCAACGCACAAGCGAGCCGCGAACGGGGGTTGTTTAAGCGTCCCTACCTCGACAAACTACTAGCTTCACCAGAGACGCACTTTACACAGCTGCAGGGTAGCAAACTCTGGCACAGCGCACTGCTGGAGCTTTGGTTGCAGCGCAATGTGGATAGTCGAAAACTATTTTAAAGTAGCCGCCGGTCATGAAGGATCGGCAAATTTAATATCACCCTGCCTCTCGGCTGAAAATGCAAGATGTTGGTTTTACTGTGTAATCAATAGTTTGTGCAGTATGTGAATCTCTATCTGGGGATTAGGCTACTACTCAGGTGCGAAAAAGGTATAATCGCCAGCCCGTTTTAAGTAAAGCTGCTTTGTAATGAAAGGTCTTAACCCCCACCAAAAAGAAGCCGTACTCTATATTGATACCCCCTGTCTGGTGTTGGCCGGTGCGGGCAGCGGAAAAACCCGGGTTATTACCGAAAAAATTGCTTACTTGATCCAAAAGTGTGGTTACAAACCCAACACCATTGCTGCCGTCACCTTCACTAACAAAGCCGCCCGTGAAATGAAAGCGCGGGTTGGGAAGCTCCTGCAAGGAAAAGAGTCACGGGGTTTAAAGGTCTCAACCTTCCATACCCTAGGGTTAAACATTCTAAAGCGCGAGCACAAAGCCCTCGGATATAAAGCCGGTTTCACCATTTTTGATGCCGCTGATAGTGCCGCACTGATTAAAGAGCTGATGCACCGCTCATTTGAGGGTGATGGCGAAATGGTACAGCAGGTGCAGTGGCAAATATCCAGCTGGAAAAACGCCATGATCAGCCCCGACCTTGCTCTAAACCAAACCGAAGGTGAAGAGCTAAAAGTGATCGCTGCCGCACTATACGAAAAATACCAACGTAACCTCAAAGCCTATAATGCGGTCGACTTTGATGACCTTATTTTGATGCCGACACAGCTGTTTTCCCAGTATCCCGAAATTCTAAGCCGCTGGCAAACGCGTATTCGCTACCTGTTGGTGGATGAGTATCAAGATACCAATGGTTCACAATACACCCTGGTAAAACAGATCGTCGGTCAGCGTGGTTGCCTGACGGTCGTGGGTGATGATGATCAATCGATTTACGCCTGGCGCGGTGCACAGCCAGAAAATATGGCACTGCTGAAAGAGGATTTCCCCGCGCTAAAACTTATCAAGCTAGAGCAAAACTACCGCTCCATGGGACGTATCCTTAAAGCCGCCAATGCCCTGATCGCCAACAACCCCCATGTATTCGAGAAAAAGCTCTGGTCTGACAAGGGCTATGGTGACCCGCTGCGGGTATTGCATTGTCGAAATGAAGAGCAGGAAGCTGAGCGCGTGGTCTCAGAGCTGCTGCACCACAAATTTCAAAACCGCACTCAGGACAAAGATTACGCGATCCTCTACCGTAGCAACCACCAGTCAAGGCTCATAGAGCGTATGTTGCGAGAGCACCACATCCCCTACCGCCTGAGTGGTGGCAGCTCATTTTTCTCGAAAATCGAGATAAAAGATATGATGGCCTACCTGCGACTGCTCGTGAATCAGGATGATGACAACGCCTTCCTGAGGATAGTCAATGTGCCGCGCCGCGAGTTGGGGCCATCTACCCTCGAAAAATTAGGCAGTTACGCCACCCTGCGCGGCATTAGCTTGTTTGCCGCCAGTTTCGAAATGGGGCTGGGAGAGTCCCTCAAAGAGCGCCAATTAGAGCGGCTGCAACGCTTCACTCACTGGATTAACCTGCAAGCCGACAACGCAAAAAGAGGCGATACCCTGGCGGTGATAAAAAGTGTAGTGACCGAAATCGGCTATTCAGAGTGGCTGGCGGAGAGCAGTAAAAATGAAGCGCAAGCCGAGAAGCGTCTGCAAAATGTGTACGAACTGATTGAATGGTTGGGGCGGATGTTGCAGGAGGGCGACAAATCGTTCGCCGAAGCGGTCGCCAGCATGGCGCTGCTCGACATACTTGACCGCCAAAATGAAGAAGAAGAGAGCGACGCCGTTACTCTGATGACTTTGCACGCTGCAAAAGGGCTCGAATTCCCCCATGTATTTCTAATCGGTGTAGAGGAGGAGATACTGCCACACCGCAACAGCATCGAAAATGATGACATCGAAGAGGAGCGCCGCCTCGCCTATGTTGGCATCACCCGTGCTCAAAAAACCCTCACTTTCAGTTATGCGGCCAGGCGAAAACAGTACGGTGAACTCACCGCCTGCGAGCCTAGCCGCTTTCTGCACGAACTACCACAAGACGATCTCGAATGGGAGGGGCGCGGCGGTGACATCTGTCCGGAAAAGAAAAAAGAGCGCGGGAAAGCCAACCTAGCTAACCTAAAAAGTATACTCAGCAAGCCTTAAGACAAGTCAGCCTAAAATCCGGCCCCTCGCAACTCAACAGTGGCTGAGTGATTTTTGGTAGCCCGTCAAACCTGTGCACTGCCTACTCATTATCGTCAGCGCGTTACCGGCAGAATCAGCGGGTATGCAGGCCGCATTCAGATTTAGTGGTATCTACCCAGCGCCCCGAACGGTCATCACCCTGGCGGGTGCAGTGGGTGCAGCCTACCGAAGAGAAGCCCTTGGCAACCATTGGGTGGAAAGGGAGTTTGTGGTCGCGGATGTAGTTATCACGCTGCTGCTTGGTCACATCAATCAACGGATAAAACTTGATAATGCCACCTCGGTACTCAAATACATCAAGCGAGGCGCGGTGCTCTGTTTGCCAGCGCATCAACCCGGAAACCCAGACACTGTACTTCTCTTTTACCTCTTGTAGCGGCTCTACCTTATTAATGCTACAGCAGAGATCCTGATCGGTTTTCCAGGTCTCATCTTTGAGCGTGAACTCATACTTCCACTTCTCAGCACGCACATCCTCAACCTTAAGGTTGTAGAGTTCAGTTAACTCCTCTTTGTAGAGCAGGGTATCCTGGAAGTGATAACCGGTATCAATAAAAATCACTTTTTGGTGTGGTGCTGCTTGAGAAAAAAGATGCAGTAAAAAGGCCGAATTAGTAGCAAAAGATGAGGTGAGCATCACCTCATCTTCCATAAAATCTTTATAGAGTTGCTGCACACGTTCTTCGGGCGACAATGGCCCATACAAGCTGTTCAGGTGGGCAATTTGAGAATCAATCTCGGCCCGCTCATCGTCTGTTATCTCTACTGCATCACTCATTTCTAGCGGCCACCGTACATCTGGGTCTCGGGATAAGACAATTTATGAATTATTCGGGTTAGATAATCGGCCATTATAACCGGTTCACCCAGTTAAACACCCGTTTAAGGGGAGTAAAATTTAAAAACGGGGAAGGTATTTTCTATCACGATATAAAATTCTTTTATTATGATGGCGTTAGCAGGTTGTCACAACCCCTATAGTGGCTTTTTTGTCGTTAAATTTACGACACGCTGAGGGTGTCTGTAGTATCATTGGCGTTTTTCTCGGCAACGCGGTTGATATAAATAATGTTGGAACTGAGCCCTGTTTTTAAAATGATCGACGATATGCTTGAGCGTACTGCTACGCTGAGGGGGTATCTTTGACTACGATACCAAGTCTGAGCAGTTAGTTGAGGTAGAGCGCGAGTTAGCGGAGTCATCGGTGTGGGATAACCCCGAGCGTGCCCAAGCGCTGGGTCGTGAACGTGTTGCGTTAGAGCGCGTGGTAAAAACCATCGATAACATGGAAGGGGGCCTTGCAGATGCCAAAGAGCTGCTGCAAATGGCCTCAGAAGAGGATGATGAAGAGAGTGCGGCGGCGCTAGAGGCTGACCTTGCTGCTCTGGAAAGCGAGCTGGCGACCCTTGAATTTCGTCGGATGTTTTCAGGTGAGATGGATGCCAATAGTGCCTATATGGACATTCAATCAGGCTCGGGTGGTACTGAGGCTCAGGACTGGGCTGAAATGTTGTTGCGGATGTATCTGCGCTGGGGCGAAGCGCAAGGCTTTGCGGTTGAGTTGATGGAGTGCTCCCCCGGTGATGTGGCCGGGGTCAAGAGTGCCACCATACACTTTAAAGGTGAATACGCCTTTGGCTGGTTGCGTACCGAAACCGGCGTGCACCGCTTAGTACGAAAATCACCCTTTGATTCCAGCAGCCGCCGCCATACTTCATTCACTTCGGTTTTTGTCTCCCCCGAGGTCGATGACGATGTGGATATTGAGATCAACCCGGCGGACCTGCGTATCGATACCTACCGCGCCTCCGGTGCCGGTGGTCAGCATGTTAACCGTACCGACTCCGCAGTGCGGATTACTCATCTTCCCACCAACAGCGTGGTGCAGTGCCAGAATGATCGCTCGCAACATAAAAATAAAGCAGCGGCCATGAAACAGCTCAAAGCAAAGCTCTATGAGCTGGAGATGATGAAACGCAACCAAGAGAAGCAGGCGCTGGAAGATACCAAATCTGACATCGGCTGGGGAAGCCAGATTCGCTCCTATGTGCTGGATGCGTCGAGAATCAAAGATCTGCGCACCGGTGTTGAGACCAGTAATACCCAAGCGGTGCTGGACGGCGATCTGAATCAGTTTATAGACGCGTCGCTGAAGAGCGGATTATAGCGGCCTGATCATTACTGAAGTTGTGATTGGAGAAAAGCAGATGAGTTGGTTTTACCTCGTTATTGCCGGTCTGTTTGAGGTGGGCTTTGCCAGTACTTTAAAATTGACAGAAGGCTTTACGCGGCTGTGGCCCTCAGTGATCTTCTTCATCTGTATTATTGCCAGCTTCCACTTTCTTGAAAAATCGTTAGCTGAGATCCCCATTGGAACGGCCTATGCGGTTTGGACCGGGATCGGAATTGTGGGAACCGTGATGGTTGGTATCCTCTTTTTCAAAGAGCCATTAACGTTGTGGAGAATATTTTTTCTGGTGACGTTGATTGGCTCTATTGTTGGGTTAAAGTTTGCTTCAAGCCATTGAACCACTGCTCTTTATTCAGAAGAGATGTAACCTGAATATTGCCAGCGCTCGCGCTCACTCAGCGTAAGCAGTTGCGGGATTTTGCTGCAACATTATTTTAAATTTTACGCCTCTCTAGAGGCTCAGAAGAGATAGATAACAGCCGCTATGAACGAACCAGAAAAAATTGAAGTTGAAGATGAAAACAAGCTGATCGCCGAACGCCGTGGCAAGCTGAATGAACTGCGGGAAAATGGCAACGCTTTCCCGAATGATTTTCGGCGCAACGTGGTGGCAGGCGAGCTACATGCCAAGTTCGATGCGCTGGATAAAGCGGCCATTGATGAGGCCGAGCCGGTGCGGGTGAAAGTGGCCGGTCGCATGATGCTAAAACGTGTGATGGGTAAAGCGAGTTTTGCCACCCTGCAGGATATGTCGGGCCGTATTCAGATCTATGTGCAGGGGAAAATGCTGCCGGAGGGGGGTTACGACGAGTTTAAAAAGTGGGATATTGGAGACATTATCGGTGTTGAAGGGGTGATGTTTCGCACTCAAAAAGGTGAACTCTCTATCAAGGCTGACGAGATTCGTCTGTTAACCAAATCACTGCGTCCATTGCCAGATAAATTTCATGGCCTAGAAGATCAGGAGACCCGCTACCGCCAGCGCTATGTTGACTTGATCATGAATGATCCGACCCGCAAAACCTTCCTGATTCGCAGTCAATGTGTCAGCTTCATTCGCCGTTTTCTGGAAAAAAAGGGCTTCCTTGAAGTCGAAACCCCCATGATGCAGGCGATTCCCGGCGGTGCCACGGCACGCCCTTTCACTACCCAACATAATGCTCTGGATATGGAGCTGTTTCTGCGTATCGCCCCCGAACTCTATCTGAAGCGTTTAGTGGTAGGTGGTTTTGAGAAAGTGTTCGAGATCAACCGCAACTTCCGTAATGAAGGGCTTTCAACCCGCCATAATCCTGAGTTCACTATGCTGGAATTCTACGAAGCGTATGCGGACTATAACGACCTGATGGATATCACCGAAGAGATGCTGCGTGGCTTGGCTCAAGAGGTGTTAGGCAGCACCACAGTTCCCTATCAAGGTGATGAGTATGACTTCGGCAAACCTTTTACCCGCATGACGGTGACCGACTCGATTTTACACCACAACCCAGCGTTAAAACCTGAACAGTTGGCAACACTGGATGAGGCCCGTAAGGTGGCTGATACGTTGGATATTCCGCTCAAGGCAGGTTATGGGCTAGGTAAAGTGCAGATCGAAATTTTCGAAAAAACAGTCGAGCACAAACTAAAAGATCCCACCTTTATCACCGCCTATCCCACCGAGGTTTCACCGTTGGCGCGTCGTAATGATGACAACCCGTTTGTGACCGACCGTTTTGAGTTCTTTGTCGGTGGTCGAGAGCTTGCTAATGGTTTCTCAGAGCTGAATGATGCTGAAGATCAGGCAGAACGGTTCCGTATGCAGGTGGCCGAGAAAGATGCCGGTGATGATGAAGCGATGCACTTTGATGAAGATTACATTATCGCCCTTGAGCACGGCCTGCCACCCACTGCCGGCGAGGGGATCGGAATTGATCGTCTGGTGATGCTGCTGACCGACTCACCCTCAATTAGAGATGTGTTGTTATTTCCCCACATGCGCAAGCAGGGGTAGTGTGAACAGAGATCTCACGCTACTAATTCCGGGCTTTATGCGGCCGGAGTGTGTACTGGCATCTGAGCAGCCCACCCTGTCACGGCTATTAAGCCGGGCAGATGGGGTGCGCTGTGCCACCCGTCACTTTGAGCCGTTGATACTCAAACTGTTTTCGATTCAGGCTGAGCCTGAATCACTGCCGGCGGCTCCGCTCACCTACGCGCTGGATGGTGGCGAACCGGGCGATGAGTACCTGTTGCGGGTAGACCCCATCTATTGTCAGCCGGATCGTGGCCGAGTGGTCTTGATGGCGCGAGAGCTGGGGCTGCTTCAAGCAGAGGCCGATAGCATGGTTGCAGATCTTAACCATCTGTTTGCTGAAGATGGTTGGCAGTTTATTGCCGCGCATCCTGACCGTTGGTACCTTAAAATGCCCGCCGCCGAGCAGCTCAAAACCAGCCCCCTCTCATCGGTGATGGGTCACAATATTCACGACTACTTACCGCAATCTCCCCAAGGTGTAGCACTGCACCGCGCCATGAGCGAGATCGAAATGTTGCTGCACAGCAACCAATCGAACCAGCAGCGTAGCGCCTCCCAGCAGCTGCCGGTAAATAACGTATGGATCTGGGGCGGTGGCCGCCTACCGGCCAAACCAAAAACCACTTGGGCACAAATATGGAGTGATGAGTCGCTGGTGCTAGCCGCTGCAAAACATGCCGATTTGCCCCGCTGTGAATCGCCGGAAAGCGCCACGCAATGGTTACAACATGCCATCACACCAGGCCGACACCTGATCGTACTGACAGCGCCTGAAGAGGTCTACTCGTATGAACAAACATGGTTTGAGCCGTTAGCCACCGCCCTTAAGTCAGGAGAGCTCAACACCCTTACCCTGTGGCTCGATAATGGCTATCAATACCCGATAAGCAAAAAGAGCCTGCGTCGTTGGTGGCGCAAACGGCGTGAAATGAAGCAATTTCTATGAGTATCATCATCGAACGCCGCCACGCTGATCCTGAGGCGCTGGCCAACCTTGCAACAGAAATGCCTCTGCTGGCACGCATCTATGCAGCGCGTGGCATAACCCACCCGAACCAGCTTGATAATGGCCTGAACCAATTGCTAGCGCCCGCTCTGCTCAAGGGTGTTGATGGTGCAGTAGCGCGCCTACAACAGGCGCTCGATCAACAGCAGCGCATTCTGGTAGTGGCCGATTTTGACTGTGATGGTGCCACCGCTTGTGCCGTTGCACTGCGTGGTTTAGCGATGCTGGGGGTACAACATCTCGACTATATTGTACCGAATCGCTTTGAATATGGTTATGGCCTCTCACCCGAAATTGTCGCGGTGGCGGCCACGCGCAAGCCAGACCTGATCATCACCGTCGATAATGGTATCGCCAGCATTGAGGGAGTTACCGCCGCCAATCAGTTAGGCATTGATGTGTTGGTAACCGATCATCACCTGGCAGCCGCGCAGCTACCGGATGCCATTGCCATCGTCAACCCCAACCAGCCGGGAGATACCTTCCCCTCCAAAAATCTTGCCGGAGTCGGGGTGATCTTCTATCTGCTATTGGCGCTGCGCCGACAGTTGCGTGAGCAGCAGTGGTTTGTTACTCAGCAACGCGCAGAACCCAACCTGGCATCCCTATTAGATCTGGTTGCCCTGGGCACGGTCGCCGATGTGGTGGCGCTGGACCACAATAACCGGGTTCTGGTCAGCCAGGGGCTGGCGCGTATTCGCAGTGGCCACTGCTGTGCCGGTATTCAGGCTATTTTGCAGGTCGCCGGGCGCAACCAGTCAGATATTAGCTCATCAGATCTCGGCTTTATGGTTGGCCCGCGCCTGAATGCCGCTGGCCGTCTGGATGAGATGTCACTGGGTATTGAGTGCTTGTTAACAGACGATGCCACGCGGGCGAAAAATATAGCTAACGAACTGGATGGACTCAATCAGGATCGGCGCAATATCGAGCAGGGAATGCAGCAACAGGCGATGGTAATACTGAATAAAATGGAGCTGGATGAGGCGCTTCCCGTGGGTCTCTGCCTCTACGATGAAAGCTGGCACCAAGGGGTGGTGGGGATCCTGGCATCACGTATTAAAGAGAAGCTGCACTGTCCAGTGATCGCCTTTGCTCCGGCGGATGACGGCAGTGGCCAGATAAAAGGTTCGGCACGTTCGGTCAGCGGGGTACATATTCGTGATGTGCTGGATGCCATTGCCTCACGCCATCCCGGCCTGCTCAATAAATTTGGTGGCCACGCGATGGCGGCGGGCCTGACACTGGCAGCAGAGCACTTCACGCAGTTTAAACAGCTGTTTGACCAGGAGGTGCAGCGACACCTTAGTCGTGATCAACTGCGTGGTGTTATTCATAGTGATGGCGAGTTGGCGGCAGATGAATTTAACCAGGCAACCGCCGAACAGCTACGCCACGCCAGCCCGTGGGGGCAAGCCTTCACCGAACCGGTATTCGATGCTGTCTTTAGCCTGCACTCACGGCGTATTGTGGGCGAAAAACACCTCAAACTACAGCTGCGCCACGCCGCACTGTCGCAGCCAATTGATGCGATTGCCTTCAACAAAACTGACCACGAATGGCCTGTCGAAGTAAGCCAAGTTAAGGTCGCATATCAGTTGGATATTAATGAGTTTCGCGGCAACCGCAGCTTGCAGCTACTGGTTCGCTATATTGAGCCGGTTAAAGGGGGATAACCCCACGGCGGGTTAATCGCCGGAAGCTCCACGCCATTGCCGCTCCCCGCGCCACCATAAACAGCATCAAAGCGGCCCACAGTCCGTGGTTTCCCCAGGGTTGCAGTAGCCACCAGGCGGGAAAGAAGACCAGCAGGGTTGAGGCTAGCATGGTGTTGCGCATTTCTCGAGCGCGGGTTGCGCCGATAAAAATACCATCAAACAGATAACCCCACACCGCTACCAGCGGCATAAAAATTGACCAGATAAGATACTCATTAGCTACCGATCTGACCGCCTCAATATCACTGAGCTGGTCGATCATCCACTGGCCAGCCAGTGCATAAAAAGCTACAAACAACAGCGCAAAACCGAGTGACCAGAAAGCGGCGGTATAGATTGCACGCTTAAGGGCTCTGCGGTCACATTTGCCGATGGCACGGCCAACCAGCGCTTCTGCCGCATGGGCAAAACCATCCAGAGCATAGGCCATCAGTGTTTGAAAGTTGATCAGGATAGCGTTGGCAGCCAGTATCAGGTCGCCCATTTTAGCCCCCTGTGCGGTGAAGAAGGCGAGGGTAAAGATTAAGCAGAGGGTTCTCAGCATAATGTTGCTGTTCAGGGTGACCAGCTGACGCAGCTTGTGGCGCTTTAAAATCTGCTCCCACTGCCACTGGGCTGGGTGCTGTTTTAGCAGTTGGAAGGTCAACACAATACCCACCGCACAGCCAATATACTCTGCGATGACTGAGGCGATGGCAACACCATCCACAGTCATGCCTAAGCCAACCACAAACCAGAGGTCAAGCACGATATTGGTGAGGTTGGTTACCAGTAACATTACCAGTGGGCCGCGGACATTCTGCATTCCGAGCATCCAGCCGATCAGTACATAGTTGAGCAGCGTCGCCGGCGCGCTCCAGATACGAAGGGTGAAATATTGCTGGGCGTAGTGTTCGACTGGGTGGCTGCCATCAAGTAGATAGAAGGCGAGCTGGCCAATGGGGTACTGCAATAATAAAATAAGTAGCGAAAAGAGTAGGGCTAACAGGCTTGCCCGTACCAGCGTGGCGTGTATTTCATGGTTATTCTCCTCACCAAACGCCTGTGCAATTAGCCCAGTGGTGCCCATGCGTAGAAAGCCAAAGCCCCAGAAGAGAAAAGAGAATATTAACGCACCCAATGCGACGGCACCGAGATAGTAGGCGTGTTCGAGATGCCCCACCACCGCAGTATCTACCAGCCCCAGCAATGGAATCGAGAGATTAGAGAGCATCAGCGGCAGCGCAAGGCGCAATATCGGGCGATGGTGCAGCAGAGCGGGGCTAGGCATTGGCAGTGAGCGTTTTTATTGCTCTCATGCTATAACAGCGGCTCGAGCTGTGGCCATACTGCCTCCAGCAGCAGCGGCTGTGCCTCTCTGCGGGGGTGCAGGCCATCGGCTTGAAAAAGGGCGTTGTTATGTGCCATTTTTTCAAGTAAAAAAGGCACCAGTGGTAGTGCATATTGCTGGGCAAGTTGATGGTAGATGGCATGGAACTTTTGGTTGAATAGCACGCCATAGTTAGGTGGCAACCGCATACCAACCAATAACAGCTGACTATTTTGTTGCTGGGCGAGTTGAATCATCGCCTCAAGATTTTTCTTTAACTGCTTAAGAGAGCTGCCGCGCAAGCCATCATTTGCACCCAGGGCCAGAATCAACAATTGTGGCTGATACTGCTCCAGTGCCGTAGGCAGGCGACTAAGGCCACCCTGGCTGGTCTCGCCACTGATGCTGATGTTGACCACTTGATAGGGGCGGTTATCATGGGTCAGCCGTTGCTGGAGCAGTGCCACCCAGCCCGCAGCCTCATCGATACCATGAGCGGCACTGAGGCTATCACCCAGTACCAACAGCGTGGGTTGGGGTGCGGCCAACAGGTTGGCTGAGAACCACAGCAGGGTGAAAAGCATGAGCAGTTGAATGCTACGTTGTAGCCGGTACGGAATTGTCATAAATAATTTGAGTCACGAAGGAAGTTAAACTGATGACACATAGCATATTGAAAACCCAGGCATTGGGGAAGCGCGTTAACAGCCCCGAAGGTGAGTTGGTGCTGTTAGAGCGTGTCGAGATGCATGTAGCAGCGGGTGAAACAGTGGCAGTGGTGGGTGCCTCCGGCTCTGGTAAATCAACATTGCTGGGGCTGCTGGCGGGCCTGGATGAACCCAGTGAAGGCGAAGTGTTTATCGCGGGTCAGGCGCTGTTTGAGTTGGATGAGGATGGTCGCGCCGCACTGCGTGCCGCCAAGCTAGGCTTTGTTTTCCAGAACTTTCAGCTGCTGGATAACCTGACAGCGCTGGAAAATGTGATGTTGCCGCTGGAGCTGGCAGGCCGAAAAAATGCTCAAGAGTATGCCAAAGAGGTGCTGGCTAAAGTTGAGCTGGCTCATCGGTTACACCACTACCCCAAACAACTCTCGGGGGGCGAACAGCAGCGCGTTGCCATTGCCCGTGCCTTTGCGCCCAACCCAGCACTGATGCTGGCGGATGAGCCGACCGGCAACCTGGACAGCGCCACCGGCGAACGAATTATCGACCTGCTGTTTCAGCTCAACAGCGAACAACAGACCACCTTGGTGCTGGTCACCCACGACAGAGGACTTGCCCAGCGCTGCCAACGGCGACTGGAGCTTCATCAAGGACAGCTAAGGGAACTCTCATGACCACGGCGCTGGCACTGCGAATGTTGCGCCGTGAATGGCGCAGTGGCGAACTGCGGGTGATCTGGTTATCACTGCTGATTGCGGTGGCCGCCGTAGTGGCGGTGGGGGTCTTTAGTGACCGGGTTAATCAAGCATTAATACAACAAGCTAACGCATTGCAGGGGGGCGACCTGATTCTCTCCTCGGATAATCCACTGCCCCTGACATACCGCCAACAAGCGGATCACGCCGGGATATTATGGGTAGAGGGTTATGAATTTCCCTCCATGGTGATGGTAGACGATCGGGCACGCCTGGTGGCGGTCAAAGCGGTTTCGAATGGCTACCCACTGCGGGGTCAACTGTTAATTAGCCAAGATCCATTTGCCCCTGCACAGGTGGCCAGCGGGTTACCCGCTCCGGGCACTGTTTGGGTGGAGCCACAACTGCTGAGTGATCTGGCCCTTTCGGTAGGCGACTCACTAAGCTTGGGGGCATTAAGTGTGCAAATCAGCGCGGTGATTCGCAATGAACCCGCCCGTGCAGCGGGAAATCTATTTTCATTATCACCACGGGTCTTGTTAAACAGCGCCAACCTGGCGGCAACCGAGCTGGTTCAACCCGCCAGTCGGGTACGTTATCAGCTGATGATGGCGGGCGATATGGCGCAGATTAATCAACATAAAAAACAGCTGCAACGGCAGCTACAACCCGGCGAACGGCTACTGGATATAACCGATGGCCGCCCTGAGGTAAACATGGCCGTAGAGCGTGCTGCCCGCTTTTTGGGGTTAGCGGCACTGGTGAGTGTGTTGCTGGCAGGTGTCGCCATCGCCATGGCCAGTCGCCGCTACAGTGAACGACACTATGACCACTGCGCCGTGTTGCGCTGCCTGGGAGCTAGCCATCGGCAAATATTAAACCTGTTCCTGTTACAGCTCTTGATTGTCGGCACCGTCGCCGGAGGGCTGGGTGCTGCACTGGGCTATTTGGCGCAAGCGGGCTTGGTTAATGCGCTCGCGCCCCTGTTTAGTGGCGAACTACCCCCGCCATCACTGCAGCCCGCCGCCGTCGGTATTTTGGTGGGTCTGGTCACACTGTTTGGTTTCTCATTACCGCGTTTTATCGCCCTTAGCCGAGTCCCCGCGCTACGGGTATTGCGCCGGGAGCTGCAAGGGGCTGGCACCCAGCCGTGGCTGGTTTTCCTGATCAGCCTTAGCGCACTCATGGTGCTGCTGGTCATCCAGGCAGGTGATGTACGGTTAGGGCTCTTTGCCTTATTGGGCGTAGCGGTGTCGCTGCTACTGCTGGCCTCACTGGCCTGGTTGATGGTGTGGGGAATTGGCCGCCTTAAAGGGCAGGTGGGGTTATCGTGGCGCTTTGGATTGCTGAATATCTCTCGCCGTACCACCGCCAGCGTAGTGCAGGTGAGTGGCTTTGGCCTCGGCATCATGGCGCTATTACTGCTCACCATGGTGCGGGGTGACCTGCTCAGTGAGTGGCAGCTGCAACTACCCGAAAATGCCCCCAACCGTTTCCTGATTAATATCCAACCCGATCAAGTGGCCGCGGTGGCGCAATTTTTTCGCCAACAGCAGGTCGATAACGTTCCCCTCTATCCCATGGTAAGAGGGCGCTTAGTGGCGATCAACAACAACATACTCAGCGTAGACGACTTCCCGGACGACCGGGCAAAGCGGCTACTGATGAGGGAGTTTAACCTCTCTTGGTCACAAACAATGCCAAACGGCAACCGCCTGATCGAAGGGGCGTGGTGGCAAGCCAGTGACCAACCGCAATTTTCAATAGAGCAGGGGATTGCCGAGGCATTCGGTATTCGACTGGGTGATCGGCTACGCTACAAAATTGCCGGTGAGGAGGTAGAGGCAACCGTCACCAGTTTGCGTAGCGTGGAGTGGGACAGCTTTCAGGTCAACTTCTTTGTGATTGCATCCCCTGGCGTGCTGGATAACTACCCCAGCAACTATGTGAGTAGTTTCTACCTGCCTGAAAATAAATACCCACTGCTTAACCAGCTGCTACAGCAGTTCCCCAATATTACAGTGCTGGATGTCTCCTCCATTATGGAAGAAGTCAGGCGAATTGTAGAACGGGTCATTATGGCGGTAGAGTTTGTCTTCCTCTTCACACTACTGGCTGGCCTAATGGTGATGTACGCCGCCATACAATCCACCCTTGATGAGCGCATTCGCGAGAGCGCACTGCTGCGCACCTTGGGCGCACAGCGGGGGCAGCTTCAAAAAGGATTGCTAGCAGAGTTTGCCGTGCTCGGGCTATTAGCCGGAAGCGTCGCTGTCGTCGTCTCATCAGCTGCCGCCGCACTCTTGGCCGAGCAAATTTTCAACCTCGCCTACCTCCCATCCCCCTGGCTATGGTTGGGAGCACCCATCGCCTCAGCACTCGCCATCGGCCTGGCTGGCGTATTAAGTACCCGCTTTATACTGAAGCAACCCCCACTGGTCAGCTTGCGATGCTGATAAAATGGAGTGGTCAACTACCTTGAAAAACATCAAAAAGCCGTCGTGGACGAGGTCAGAAAAACAGAGCCCGTGTTGTATCGCTTTATCTCAGTCGAAAACACGCGGGTCTGCCGCTAAATCAGATCGCCGACTATTTTGACTTAAACCACCATGGCAGCGTGCCTGGAATCATTAAATGATTCGAGAATCAGCTATGTGTTGATGGGGAGTTGGAGGCTAAAGTTGATGAAGCGGTTAAAATGATTAATGTAAAGACTTGACCCCTTATCATTTGTCAGAGCACCGAAATGATTTGGGGCCGCCGCAAGTCTGGGCTGCTTATGAATCTGGACTTTTCGCTTTATTCGAGGAAACATCAGGTCGGTTGGTTGCGCTAGTTGAGGCATCCGGCCTAAATGACGTTAAACCTGGCTGGTGGATCGATTCAGAATTTCGGGGTCGAGGCTACGGGAAAAAAGTTATAGACATCTTGGCGCAGCATCTGAAAGCGCGTGGGGTGACGCGCATCGGCCCAATGGCAATCACCACGTATCAACAGCAATACGACAAACAGTCCAGTAAGTTGGCACAGCGTTTACGGAGCTACTTTGAATAACGCAGCTAATCGGGTAACCGGGGGTCTCTAACCCCCAGTCCCCACAACACCCTGCATGCGGCTCCGCACAGGGCGTTTCATTTAGCATGGTGAAGCGCAATCCATCCATCACGTAACGCATAAAGTCCCTGGGAT
>JAKIVC010000008.1 GCA_021647245.1 Gammaproteobacteria bacterium | reverse complement strand
CATTCAGGCCCATTTCTCCGATCATTTTCGTTGAATATGCTCAATATTCGCCTCAAACGATCAAAAAAATGGACTCAAAATGGCTTTCCCTCGCTACGATCACCTAAGCCCGACAGCCTCCTAGCGATGTCTACCTCGTCCAGGGCGAAAATAGTGATGATTGTCATAATAAACTTCGTCACTGTTGGCAGGGTCCCACCCCGGCATTCCAAGAATCGGAAAAGGGCATAGATCTTTCGGTTTCTGCAACACATCCCCCTGAGAAAAAATAGCCGCCAACTGCTTATCCAGCCAGCGCCATTTATCAACCCAGGATTTGCTATGAAATGATTTCGGGCAGTGAAGCGTCAGGGTGTTAGCGGTCATTCCCACATAGGGCACTAAACCTTTTTCATACATGGCATGACCAAAGGTGATGCACTCAAAGTGCTCAGCCAGTGGCCCCCTATTCTCCCAGAACAACGCTTTCCATTGAAAGTTTTTCACTCTATCCAGCAACGTCTCATCACTGGAGACCAGCAGCGCCCCGCCCTCATCAAACAGAGAGAGTGCGTTCTCTATAGGGGTCCGCCGCCCCAGCGATTGGCCTAAAGCAATGCGTGCCCGGGCATGGGGAATATGAATAGCGTTAATCTGCGCCTTGGTTTCAGGAAACATAAACCAGGTAAGGTACTGAAAAAAATCGTGCCAATTTTCCCGGCGAGTTTGAATCTCGCCGGTAGTGTAGATGCGAGGTGCATAATGCTCTTCAAAACTAAGCGGCTTTCCCGCCTGCTCAACAATAGAGAGCCGTTTTCCAGTCAGCGTTTGGATCGGCCTTGGCCAAGCATCCAGAAAAGCCTGCAAATCGTCCAGCTCAGGCCACTCAGAAAAGCGTGAAAAATGCGCCAATAGAGGAGCCATAGGCTCAAATATCGGTGAATCTTTAAAAAAATCACCACGCCACGGAGGAAGGTGCTGCAAAGTCATAACCGACTACTTCTCTTAAATTCAGGGCTGAAGCCGCCATTATCCAGTCATTCTATAGCCACGTCACCTACTGCAGGCTTATTTAATGCCCCACTTGAGCCCCTAAGAAGTATCTATGCAAGCGGGGGGTTGGCAATCTGGATTACCTCTAACATCCCTACTGGTTTGGTGTACAATCCCAATCATTACAATTACCAGAGTTTTTTATTATGGGATCGAGGATGAACAACCTGCTTTCACTTTTCATGGTATTCGCAGCATCATTTTTACTGATTATCAGCACAATAAGTCCTGCCGAGGCAAAACGATTTGGCAGTGGCAACTCATTTGGCAGTAAATTCAGCCAGAGCAACAGTGTTAAGAAAAGCGCCGACAAACCGGTACAAAAACAATCCGCTTCCCCGGCCCAGCAGCAAAATGCACAACAGAAACAGCAGCTGGCCAGTAGAGGCGGCATGATGGGTATTTTGGGCGGGCTGGCGATTGGCGGGCTTCTCGGTGCGATGTTCTTTGGCGGCGCATTTGAAAATATCAACTTCATGGATATCCTGATATTTGCCTTAATTGGCTTCATTCTGTTCAAAATACTCACTTCACGCCGCCGCCATCACCAGGCAGCCACGCCACAAGGCCCCCTTTCACAGGCGTTTAGTACTGAACCACAACAGCCGCCGGGCAGCCATACTGACACTGCACCGACAACACCCAGTGATACGCACTTTGGTGGAATTTCACTGGACGACTTACGCGGTGATATTTCGCGTGATTTTGATAAAGAGAGTTTCATCGAGGGGGCTAAATCGTGTTATGCACGACTGCAAAATGCCTGGGATGAGGGGGATCTTGCTGATATTCGCCAATTCACAACAGACCATGTCTTTGCAGAGATTCAAGATCAACTGCGTAGTCGCGAAAAGAGCAGCGAAACGAAAATAGTTGCCTTAAACGCTGAGCTAATGAGTGCTCAACAACTGAGGGGCGCTATGGATGCGACGGTACTCTTTGAAACTCACCTCTCCGAGGATGGCAAGGAGAGTCGCGTCAGTGAAGTCTGGCACTTTGTACGGCCTGCCGGTTCGCTCACCCCAACCTGGTACTTGGATGGTATCCAGCAGGTAGAAGAGTAGCTTAATCACACAACAGGTGGAGATCAGCTCCAGCTGATTATTTGGGAATACAGACCTCATGAATGTCCTCATTACCGGTGCCAATCGCGGCATCGGCTTAGCCTTTGCCAACTACTATCTAGCTCAGGGGGCTGAGGTTTGGGCTTGTTATCGGGGTGATCATTCATCGTTAACAGCACTCAAGACAGATAAACTGCACCTCCTTAAATGGGATGTAACCGAGCCATCACCTCAGCAGGGTTCGCTACCGCAAGCCCTCGACATTCTCATTAACAATGCGGGTATCTATGGCCCTAAAAAACAGGCGGGGCAAAGCCTTGAGAACATCACCTCGCAAGTGATGATGGATCTCTTTCAGGTCAATTGTATTGGTGCGCTTCAGGTGACGCGCACGCTGCAATCTGCGCTCATGGCTGCAAAAGGCACGGTCGCCAACATCAGCTCAAAAATGGGCTCTTCCGATGATAATGGCAGTGGAAGCGGCTACGCCTACCGCGCATCAAAAGCCGCTTTAATCATTACCTCAAAATCGCTAGCCATTGATCTGCTTGATAAAGGGATCCGCGTCATAACGTTGCATCCCGGCTGGGTTAAAACCGATATGACCAATCATAACGGTGAAATAACCGTGCAGATTTCGGTCGAAGGAATGGGCAAAGTCATTCAACATATTGATCAATATCCCATTGGCGCTTTCGTGGCTTATGACGGCGAACAAGTACCCTATTAATCACGTTAGTAATCAAACTCTTTTCATGGTAAGCTCGAAACGATGTCATGGCGGGCTTTCAAAGTTCTTGGGGGGAACTCGTCTGTCATGGAATAGAATGGAGCAAAGGTGGGTAACTATGCAACAAACTAACGAAGTCGTAAGCAAATCCTTTCATCGCGGGCGTCACTATACTGTGCTAGAGGTAGAAAAAACAGATAGCCCAATAGACGACAATCCCGATTCATGGTACCGCTACGTGGTAAATGATGGCAATTCGACCATTACCGGACTACGCTGTGGCACCAAAAAGCAGGTAACGGACTACGCAAAGAAATTTGCAAAAGACCTAAATGAGAGAGGCACTAGTAGCAGCTCAGTCTGGGCAACACGCAGCACCAATAAAGCATCATCATAAGCCTATATTTGGGGAGCTGTTGGCTCCCCTTATTTCTACTTAATTATCTTGTAGCATGGTTCATACCGCTTCCCGGGCAGCTTCATTCGTTGCCGCTCGACAAATGATTTCAACAACGTATCCATCGCTGCCATAATCCCCGCATCGCCACGCAATTCAAAGTGACCAAACGCCTCAATGGCTCTAATACCTTCATCCTTAACATTGCCCGCTACAATCCCGGAAAAGGCACACCGAAGATTAGCCGCCAACATATGGCTGGGCTGATCATGATGCAGTGCCAAGTTGGACATGTTTTCATGGGTTGGCTCAAACGGCTTCTGGAACTCGTGTTCAATTTTAAGCAGCCAGTTAAAGTAGAAGGCATCACTGGTTGTACGACGAAATTGACGTACTTGGGCGATCCCCTCTTTTATCTCCTGTGCAACCCGCTGAGGATCACCCACGATAATCTTATAGCGCTGCTGCGCCTCAGTACCGAGCGTCGAGGCGATAAAGCTATCGATCTCCTTGAAGTAATATTCTGAGCTTTCTGGCCCGGTTAATATAAAGGGGAAAGGCATATCGGCATTATCGGGGTGCAGTAAAATGCCCAATAGATAGAGGATCTCCTCCGCCGTGCCAGCCCCGCCAGGAAAAACAACGATAGCGTGCCCTGTTCTTACAAACGCTTCCAGCCTCTTCTCTATATCAGGCATAATAACCAGGTTATTGACAATTGGATTGGGTGATTCAGCGGCGATAATACCCGGCTCAGACATTCCGATATAACGCCCCCCTACAATGCGTTGCTTGGCATGGGCAATGGTGGCACCCTTCATTGGGCCCTTCATCGCGCCCGGGCCACAGCCGGTACAGACATCGAGGTCTCGCAGGCCCATTTCGTGCCCAACTTCTTTGGTATATTCATACTCCTCACGAAGAATGGAGTGCCCGCCCCAGCAGACAACTAGGTTGGGGTTGGGGTCTGGCTGTAATATTGAAGCGTTGCGCAAAATATGAAAAACCGCATTGGTTATTCCTTCTGAGCACTCAAGGTCAAACTTGGGATTTTTCTCTATTTCATTGCTGACATAGATAATATCCCGCAAAACAGCAAACAGATGCTCGTTAATCCCTTTAATCATCTTGCCATCAACAAAAGCACTGGCCGGTGCACAGTTCACATCCAGCTTCACCCCACGCTCCTGCTGAACAATTTGAATATCAAAGCAGGGGTAGCGCTCGAGCAGCTCTTTACCATCGTCCAGCGTGCTTCCACAACTCAACACCGCCAGTGAGCAGTTTCTGAAAATATTGTAGAGCCCCCCCTGACTCGTATCGAGCAGCTTCTCGACCTCTGACTGAGAGAGAATATTCAGATGGGTTTCCGGTGTAATACGTGCATTGATCAACTCATGTGTCATTTAACAACTCCTACTTCATCAGATAGCATTCTGACTTTTTATGATTTTTGGCATACAAGAAGCGTGAAAACTCACAAGCACCGCAATCTATTATCGGAAAATAGAGTGCAAACATTAAATTGGCAGCAATCGATAAACCGGTCATTTCTGCTAACCGAGTACAATTTGCGTATAATAAATTAAGAGTCCACACAATAACCGAGTAACCGATGCTAATTGTCATATCTCCCGCCAAAACGCTTGATTACCAAACCCCCGCCACCACCTTGCAATACAGTCAAAATGACTACCTGCAAGAGGCTCAACAGCTTATTGAACGGCTGCGCCACTACAGTGTGGCTGACATATCAGCCACCATGGCGGTGAGTGAGAAGATAGCTCGCATGAATGCCACACGTTTTAAGCAGTGGCAGATACCGTTCACCCTGAATAACTCAAAGCAGGCGATATTGGCTTTTAAAGGAGAGGTCTACAGTGGGCTGAATGCGACGAGCTTTAGTGAAGAGGAGTTCCAGTTTGCTCAACAACACTTGCGCATACTTTCCGGCCTTTATGGCCTACTGCGCCCGTTAGACTTGATGCAGCCTTACCGCCTAGAGATGGGCCGCAAAATTGATACGGAGCGGGGGTCAAATCTCTACCATTTTTGGGGCAATGTTATCACTACCGGCATCAATCGGCAGATGCAGCTAAACCACTCAACACAGCTTATCAACTTGGCTTCAAATGAATATTTCAAGTCGATCAAACCATCACTAATCAATGGTGAAGTTATCACCCCTCACTTCAAAGATTATAAAAATGGACGCTACAAGGTGATGGGTGTGTATGCGAAAAAAGCCCGGGGCAAGATGAGCCGTTACATTATTAAAAACAGAGTAGACTCAGCCGAAGAGCTAAAGCACTTCACCGAAGATGGCTACCGATTCAACCCGGCACTTAGCCAAGAGAGTGACTGGGTATTCACCCGCAACCGGGAAGCATTGTAGAGAGGGCTACGCTTCAAGTTGCCGCCTTACCGGGGCAAAACTTCGGCGATGTATCGGCGTAACACCCAGCTCTTTCAGTGCCTGCATATGCGCCTTGGTTGGGTATCCACTGTGCTTGTCAAAACCATAGCCGGGGTATTTAAGCTCCATTGCCGCCATTTCACGATCACGGGCAACCTTGGCAATAATCGAAGCAGCACTGATTGCAGGCACCTTCTCATCCCCTTTTACAATGGCTTCAGCCGTGCAGTTAAGCAGCGGTAATTTATTACCATCTACCAGCGCATGATCGGGTGAAATAGGCAGTGTCGCCACCGCCCGCGACATTGCCAGCAGTGATGCCTGCAGAATGTTAATCTCATCGATCTCTTCCACTTCAGCCCGTGCAATCGACCACGCCATCGCCTTCTGTATGATCTCTTCATACAGTTGCTCTCGACGCTTTTTGCTTATCTTTTTAGAGTCTGCCAACCCCTCTATCGGATTATCTGGATCAAGAATAACCGCTGCCGCAACTACCGGGCCTGCCAACGGGCCGCGACCAACCTCGTCCACACCCGCCGTTAAACGATTGTCTGCGCTAAAATCCAACTCATTTTGCATCGATCATCTCCAGCAATGCTTCAGCCGCTCTGTTGTCTGCCCCGTTGCGTAATTCACGGTGAATATCTTCAAATATATGTGTAATCGCCTCCGACTGGTGAGGGTTTTGCAAATATTGCAATACCGCCGGCGCTAACAATTCGGCTACGGCACGCTCCTGGAGGTACTCTTCAACGACTTTTCGCCCCGCTAGGTTATTAGGTAATGAAACACTTTCGACTTGAAGCAGTCGGCGCGCCAGAAAAGCGGTTAACCAGTTCACTTTATAGGCGACAACCATCGGTTTTTTCAGCAATAGCGCCTCAAGTGTTGCCGTACCGGAGGCGAGCAACACCACATCAGCGGCTGCCATCACCTCCCGCGAGTGGCCATCGATAAGGGTAATGGGAAGATCGGCGGCGTGCTGCGCCAGGGCGGATTCAAATAGCGCACGGGTGCTCTGGTTGACCAGCGGCACTACAAAGTGTAAATCCGGCTCTGCCGAGAGACACTGCTGTGCGGTACCAATAAAAGGCTCTGCCAAGCGTGAGACTTCACTGCCACGGCTACCCGGCAACAGTGCGACGATACGTCTATTTTCTGGCAGTGAGAGGGCACGACGGGCGGCCACAACATCCGGGATCATAGGAATTCGATCAGCGAGAGTGTGGCCAACAAACGTCACGGGCACACGATGTTGTTGATAGAATTTTGCCTCGAAAGGAAAGAGTGTCAGCATCATGTCGACACTTTGGGCGATTTTCTTCACACGCCCCTGGCGCCACGCCCATATCGATGGGCTCACATAATGCGCCGTTGGAATACCTTGTTGCTTGAGCCTTTTTTCCAGCCCCAGATTAAAGTCAGGTGCATCGACACCCACAAACAGATCTGGCGGGTTATCGATAAAATGCTCAGCCACTCGATTGCGAATACCCAGTAATTCACGGTAACGACCCAGCACCTCAACGATCCCCATCACTGAGAGTCGTTCCATATCGCACAGTGCCTCGCACCCTTGTTCGATCATGAGTGGGCCGGCAATACCTTCGAACTGCGCTTGCGGGTATCGCTGTTTAATGGCTTGAATGAGGCCAGCGGCAAGAATATCTCCCGAAGCCTCACCGGCAACAATACCTATACGCATGGTTTACCTCGGTAAAAAAGCTGCTCGATAGTGTTCGCCATCAACTCAGCACAGGGCAAGCGATTAACGCACAATACCTCGGTGGGATTTGGCTAAAAAATCACTCATAATCGCCACTTCAGGGTGCCCGCCGGCTAATTCTATAAGTGCCTCTTTAGCCTCATCTAATTTAAGGCCCGAGCGAAAAACAATACGGTACGCTTGCTTTAAGGCGGCGCGGCTATCGGCACTGTAACCTCGGCGTTTTAGCCCCTCACTGTTAAGACCGTGGGCTTTAGCCATATGGCCACCCACCATTAAAAAGGGGAGCACATCTTTTGATATTACGCTGTTCATCTGGCTAAAGCTCTGCAAACCAACATTGCAGAATTGGTGCACCAGAGTGAAGCCGCCCAAAATAGCACCATCACCCACATCCACATGCCCTGCCAGGGTCACATTATTAGCCAGTATAGTGTCATCTCCTACCAGACAGTCATGGGCAATGTGAACGTAGGCCATAATCCAGTTTTTGCTACCAATCGTGGTCACACCGCGATCCTGGGTGGTACCCCGACTGATGGTGACATATTCAAAAATCGTATTATGGTCACCGATCACCAGCCGGGTTGCCTCACCACCGTATTTCTTATCCTGTGGATCGCAGCCAATCGAGCTAAAGGGGTGGATTTTATTGCCTACGCCTATCTCTGTCGGCCCATTGATCACCACATGGGGGCCAATATCACAATCGGCACCGATCACCACATCCGCCCCAATGACGCTGAAAGGGCCAATAGAGACACCCTCCGCTATGCTCGCCGAGGAATCAATAATTGCACGCGTATCTATCAATGTTATAGCTCACTCTCAGCACACATTATCTGGGCAGAGGCGACCACCTTACCATCCACTTTTGCCACCGTGTCGAACTTCCAGATATTACGAATAGTACGTGTCAAATCAACCTCCAGCTGCAATTGATCACCTGGGATAACCTGCCGTTTAAAGCGCGCATTATCGATACCCACAAACAGATACAGTGACCCATCATCATTGGTCTTTTCTGCCGTTTTAAACCCCAAAACTCCCGTTGCCTGAGCCAACGCCTCCAGAATAAGGACACCCGGCATGACCGGTTTATCGGGAAAGTGGCCGGTGAAGTAGGGCTCATTAAAGGAGACATTTTTAATGGCCACTAGGCGCTTACCCGGCTCGCACTCAATAACACGATCAACCATCAGGAAAGGGTAACGATGAGGGAGGTGCTTTAACACCTCGTAAATATCCATGGAGTCCAATTAGTTACACCTTGATTAAGATTTTTTTTCCAGTTGCCGTACCCGATCATTCAATTTATCCAATCGACTGATGCGTGCAACCCGCTTATTCCACTCTCTATTCTCCTCAGCCGGTATACCTGAAGAGTAAACCCCCGGCTTTGAGATCGATTTAATCACCATACTCATGGCGGTAATGGTCACATTATCGCAGATTTCAAGATGACCGCCGATCCCTGCCGCGCCTGCAATCGCACAATATTTACCCACCACACTGCTACCCGCGATACCGGAGTGGCCGGCCATAATAGTATGAGCACCCACTCGAACATTATGTGCAATTTGGATAAGATTATCCATTTTGACACCCTCTTCGATAACCGTATCGTCGATTGCTCCCGAATCAATCGCACAATTGGCACCAATCTCCACATCATCGCCCACGATGACGCGACCTAGCTGCTGAATCTTGATCCATTTGCCGTTTTCATTGGCAAAGCCAAAGCCGTCACTACCGATAACCGTGCCGCTGTGCACTAAGCAGCGCTGGCCTATTTGAACATCCGCATACAGCGTAACATTGGCGTGCAGTCGACTATCGGCACCCAGGGTTGCATTGCGCCCAATCACACAGCCAGCTGCTATCTGCACACCACAACCAATCTGCGCACCAGCCTCCACCACCACATTGGCTGCAATCCATGCGGAAGGGTCAACAGAGGCGCTTTCATCAACACATGCGCGGGGGTGTATGCCGCCCGCTTCACGGTGCTCCGGGTAGAGGTAAGCAACTGCTTTGGCATAACTTAGATAGGGGTCTTCCACAATCATCGCCGTCACTGGGCAATCAGCCGCCTCAGACTCGCGAACCAGCACGGCGGTGGCGGTGGTGGTCGCCATCTGGTGTTGATATTTGTTGTTTGCCAAAAAGCTGAGCTGTCCGGGGCCCGCCTGACTGAGAGTAGCGACACCCTTAAGCAAATGTTCAGCATCACCCTCTACCCGCGCACCCAACTGTGCAGCAAGTTCTGCAACGGTAACTGTCATACCACCCCCTATGGAGTCGATTTTGATTGACTATATTGCTGTTCCAGTTGCTTGATCAGCTGATCAGAGAGGTCAACTTTGCCACTGGCATAAATAACACCTTCACTCAAAATAAGGTCATAGCCTTCTCGTTCAGCCAGCTTGATGATCGCTTCATATATTTCACGTTGTAATTTACCGAACTCTTCATTTCGACGAAGGTTAAGATCGTCACGAAAAGCTTCCTGAGTACGCTCAATATCCCGTTGCAGGGTTCGCAGCTCACGCTCTTTTTTACCGCGCTGCTCTAGGCTCATCATCAATGAGTTTTGCGCAAGTGACTCTTCCAAAGTGCGATACTGTTGCTGTAATACGACCAGCTCTTGGTCACGCCCGGAAAACTCTTTTTCAAGCATCTTTTTAGCCGCTTCTGCTTGAGGTGCCTGCTCTAAAACCTTAGCAGGATCCACCGCACCAATTTTTATATCAGCCACCACAACCGTACTACTGCACAGCATGGCTAAAGCAAATAAAGTTTTACGCATATCTAATCCCAATTATTGTGTAACTGCTCAACATAATTCATGTCAGAAAGGGGCTCCAATCGTAAACTGGAAACGCTCTATCTCGTCATTTTCTTCACTTCGAATCGGGTAGCCCAGGCTAAAATTTAAAATACCAACCGGGGTTACCCACTTCATCGCGATACCATGTGAAATTCTAATCTCATCAAGGATGCTCTGTCGATCAAAGGGGATATCGTACCCAAAAACATAACCGGCATCTATAAAATAACTCCAGCGAAAGCTGCGTTCATACTCTTCAAAGGGTGATGGAAAAACCCATTCAAAGCTGCTACCCAGCCTTTTATTACCACCCACAACCTTAGTCCGTGTATAGGTCACAAGATTCCCATTGTCATCGGTCGTGCCATCTGTCCAGCTTACCGTATCTGATGGCCCTAGGGAGTTACTGGAAAAACCGCGCAAAGAGTTCACACCACCCAGGTAGAAATTCTCAAAAAACGGTAGCCCTTGGGTATTACCGATACCACGACCATACCCCACATCGGTGGAGATCGACAACGATGTATCAAATATAAATGGCCATAAAAATGTCTGTTTGTGACGGATTTTAAGGTACTCCAGTTCACTGCCTGGAAAGGAGTAATCCAGTGTCAAGCGTTGCAGGTACCCCTTGGTGGCAAACAGGGTACGATCGCGGGAGTCATGACTCCAGCTGGCCGATATCATCAAGCTATCAAATTGATCGCCATTATCCTGAACCCAGCGGTCTATCTTGGGACCCACACTACTCAGCGGCGCATCGATACTAATATTTTCATATTCGAACACTAGGCGTGCACGATTATACTCGCTCAGTGGAAAGCCAAAACTCAAACTGGCACCCAGCACATCCGTATTATAATCCGCAACACGGGCTCCACCACCATCCGTTGATGTGGAGTAGAGGCTAAAGCCCCGACTGATGCCATCCAGTGTATAGTAGGGGTTAGTGAAGGAGAGGTTATAGGTGGTGACTGCCCGGCTGTTATCAAATGCTAGGCGCACACTCTCACCACTACCCAGAAAGCTCTGTTCAGTAACGGACATGTTGAAAACCATGCCGTTGGTGCCATAGCCCGCTCCCGCTTGTAAGCTACCAGAGCGCCCTTCGGTTACCTGGAAGTTGATATCTACCTGATCTGAGCTGCCCGGCACTGCGGGCGTCTCAACGCCCACTTCTTGTATATATCCCAAACGCTGTATCCGCGTGCGTGAACGATTGACCTTTTGGGTTGAGAGCCATCCGCCCTCCATTTGGCGTATCTCGCGACGTATCACTTCATCAAAAGTCTTTGTATTGCCCGAGATGTTAATACGGCGCACATAAACCCGCTTACCCGGATCGACATAGATTGTCAGTGCCACGGTTCGATTCTCTTTGTCCACGTCAGGCACCGCGTTAACATTGGCAAAGGCATAACCTTCGAAACCTAAACGCTCGTTCAGTGCATGGGTACTTTCGGTCAACCCTTTACGTGAAAAAACATCACCCGCAGAAAGCGCTAGCAGCGCCGTCAGCTCAGCCTCATTAACGATCAAATCACCCACCAGCTTTATCGAGGAGACCGTGTATTGTGCCCCTTCAACAAGATTAACCGTAACATAGACCCCCTGTTTATCTGGTGTAACGGAGACCTGGGTTGACTCAATAGCAAATTCCAGATAGCCACGATCCATATAATATGAGCGCAAGGTCTCAATATCACCCAACAACTTTTGCTTTGAATATTGATCCCGCGAGCTGAACAGAGAGATGAACGGGGCCTCTCCCAGCTCTAGGCGATTTAACAAATTATCATCACTGTATGCTGTGTTGCCAATCAGGTTAATTTGATGAATACGGGCAGCATCTCCCTCGTCAATGGTCACCTTTATCTCCACCAGATTATCACCGCTCTCTATTAACTCACTGGCCACAGAGACACCATATTTTCCCTGGCTGTAATATTGGCGACGTAACTCCTGGGTTATTTTTTCCAGCTGAGAGGGGTTAAATATACGCCCCTCAACCAATCCGAGATCCTTTAAAACCATCTCTAACTGCTCATCTGTAATCTCTTCATTACCCTCAAACGCAATCTTTGCGATGGATGGACGCTCCTCAAAGCCGAGCACCAGAACATCACCACTACGACCCAGTCGAATATCAAGAAAAAACCCCGTCGCATAGAGTCTCTGTATAATATCGGCTGAGCGCTCATCATCCAGGTTTTCACCCACCTTGAAGGGAAGATAGGTAAACACCGTACCCGCAGAGATACGCTGCAAGCCTTCAAGGCGAATATCCTGCACTTCAAAAGCGTGTACAGAGATCGGCAGCAGTAGAAGTAAAAGAGTCTGACGCAACCGCGTTATTAGCTTATTTGTGAACACACACTATCCAAATATTCGTATTAGGTCATTATACAGCGCAACACTCATCAACATCAGAATGCAGAACATTCCAATACGCATACCCACTGCCTGTGATTCATCCGAGAGTGGTGAACCCTTCACATATTCAATCAGGTAGTAGAGCAAGTGCCCGCCATCCAGCATTGGGATAGGCAACAGATTCAGCACCCCAAGGCTCAGACTGATGACGGCCAAAAAAGCCAGAAAAGTGGGTAGGCCACCCTGCGCCGAATAACCGGCATACTGGGCAATGGTGATTGGGCCACTCAAATTACTCAGCGAAACCTGACCTGTCAACATTTTACCCATCACCTGCAGGCTCATCAGGCTCATATCCCAGGTTTTTTCGAAAGAAGCTGAAATAGCCTCTAGCGGCCCATATTTTTGCACCGCTAGCAACTCATCCGGGATAGTACGTTTGAGCATGCTCACCCCGGCACCAATTTTGCCGACGGCAACGCCATTCTCTTCTACCCGCTCCGGCGTGATGGTTAGCCACTGCTCCTGACCATCACGCAACACCCGCAGCGAAATCATCTGCCCCGGACGGTCTCGCACATAGCTTACCCAGCTCATCCAATCTTCCATCGGCTGGCCATCCGCAGCGAGCAGCTTATCATTGATCATCAGACCCGCTGCAGCGGCTGGGCTGTTATCCAGCACCCTGCCAATCACCGCCTCAATTTGGGGGCGAAGCGGCGTTAAGCCAAGTTGCTGCAAACCACCCTGCTTACCAAACTCTTCACCTACCTCCGGCAGGGTCAACTCAACTTCGCGGCTCTGTTGCCACTCATCGAGCAGTGTCATTCGCAGTGTTTGCTGATCAAGGTTGCTGGCCAATACCCCAAGACTGGCGGCGCCCCAAGTTGCGGTGGGCTCTCCATTTATCGCAACAATTTGATCACCCACACGAATATCAACCGTGGCCGCGATCGAGTTAGCCGCCACATCACCCACGACCGGCTTTAACCCTGGCAGCCCTACCACAAACATCATCCAGTAGGCCAGAATGGCAAACATAAAATTAAACAGTGGCCCTGCTGCCACAATAGCAACACGGTGGTGAATTTTTTGCTGGTTAAACGCCTGACCACGTTGCGACGCCGGCACCTCAGCCACACGTTCATCCAGCATGCTCACGTAACCGCCGAGAGGGATCGCTGACACCACAAACTCGGTATCATCTTCACTGCGCTGATAACGCCAGATAGGCTTACCAAAACCCACTGAAAAGCGCAGCACTTTGACACCCACCTTACGTGCAACCCAGTAGTGGCCAAACTCGTGAATAACAATCAGCAGCCCGAGAGCAACAATAAAAGCGGGTATCGCAATCAGTAAGTTTTCTACCATTATTTATTCAACCTAACTGACGAACAAACTGCGTGGCCAATACTCTGGCCTCTCTATCTTCATCAAAGATAACCTCCAACGAGCGTGCTTTTTTATGGGTACTCTCTTCAAGCGTTTTTTCAATCACTTGCGGAATCGCTAAGAATGGCAGGCCACTCTCTAAAAAGGCCTCAACCGCAACTTCATTGGCGGCATTAAGAACCGTTGGCAAAGTACCCCCCGCCTCAATCGCCTCACGGGCAAGACGCAAGCAGGGGAAGCGCTGTTCATCCGCTTTTTCAAAGTTGAGCTGTGCCACCTCAAAAATATTCATTCCTTTATCACCCGATGCCATCCGCTTTGGCCACGCCATCGCATGTGCAATTGGAATGCGCATATCGGGATTACCCATTTGCGAGATAACCGAGCCATCCACATACTCCACCATCGAGTGAATCATACTCTCAGGGTGCACTACGATCTGCACCTGACTTGGTTTGGCATCAAACAACCAGCATGCCTCAATCAACTCGAGCCCCTTATTCATCATCGATGCCGAGTCCACCGAAATTTTACGTCCCATCACCCAGTTGGGGTGAGCAATCGCCTGCTCAGGTGTCACATGCTGCAACTGATCAAGACTTTTGGTTCGAAAAGGGCCGCCCGATGCTGTCAGCAGAATTCGGCGTACCCCCGATGCCGCAAGACCACGGGAGAAGTCCACCGGCATACTCTGGAAAATCGCATTGTGCTCACTATCAATCGGCAGCAATTCAGCACCGCTGCGTTGGATCTCATCCATAAAGAGCCGGCCCGACATCACCAGCGCCTCTTTATTGGCCAAGAGAATACGCTTTCCCGCACGAGCAGCGGCTAATGTTGGCAACAGACCCGCTGCACCCACAATCGCCGCCATCACATAATCAACACTTGGCAGCGCAGCGACATGCTCAAGCCCTGCAGTTCCCGAGAGCACTTGCGTGGACAAAGAGAGCGACTTCAGTTGCTGTTGAAGTATTTCCGCCGCCGGTTCCGATGCCATCACCGCATAGTCAGGCTCAAACTGCTGGCACAGTTTGACCATTTTAGGCACCTGAGCGTTCGCTGTTAGTGCAATAATTCGATAGTTATCAGCGTGGCGTGCAATGACATCCAGCGTGCTATCACCAATGGAACCGGTCGCCCCGAGCAGACAGACACCAATCATAGACCGCACTCCAGCAGCAACAAACCCAGCACAAAGACCGGCGCAGCCGCCGTGATGCTATCGATACGATCTAACACGCCACCATGCCCGGGTAACAGACGACCACTATCCTTAACGCCAGCATTTCGCTTAAACATACTTTCAGCCAGATCCCCAAGAATTGAAAACAGCACCGTCACCATACACAACCCAATAAAACCGATACTCTGAGTGGGTTGTAGCCAGACGATGCCCACTATTGACCAGAGTGCCCCGCCCCCAATGGCACCCCACAACCCCGCCATGGTCTTCCCCGGGCTGACATTCGGTGCCATCTTTTTTTGGCCCCATTGACGACCAACGAAATAGGCCGCACTATCAGCCACCCAGATAAGGCTGAGTAAAAAGAGCACATAGGCAGGGCCATCGTTAAGGCGGTCATGCAAAATAACCAATGCGAACCAGCAAGGTGGCAACAACAGCAGGCCGGCAAACACCTTAAAGAAGCTACTTTTCAGTAAGCTGCCATTCGGGTAGTTAAGCACCATAGCCAACACCAGCAGCCACCAGGCAACAACGCCACCAAACAGCAGCATTAACAGTGCGACATTATCTGTGGAAATCACCCACATAAGCCCCATCAACACCACGACAACGGCACTGAAACTGCCACTTGCAAAACCAGCAGGAATCCCCGCCAACCGGCACCACTCAGTAGCGCCAATAGTGGCAATCAGGCCAAATAAAATAGCGAAATAGGGATTGGGCAGGTAGAAAATTGCCCAGACAAAAAGGGGAACTAATATCACAGCCGTGATCACGCGCTGCTTCAACACTATTTTTTTTCCTGCTCTATTTGATCACCCGTTTTACCAAAGCGGCGCTGGCGTTGTGCAAAAGAGAGTAGCGCCTCGTTAAAAGCCTCTTCTTTAAAGTCTGGCCACAGCGTATCGGTAAAATAGAGTTCGGTATAAGCCAGTTGCCACAACAAAAAGTTACTAATGCGTTTTTCACCGCCGGTACGAATAAAGAGGTCGGGTTCAGGAAGGTCAGCAAGTGAGAGCATTTCCGCCACCCTTTCAGGATTGATATCAGCGGCACCCAGCTCACCCCGCTCCACCTGGTATGCCAGCTTCATCGTCGCTTGGGCAATATCCCAGCGGCCGCCGTAATTAGCGGCTATAACAAGTATCAATCCGGTATTGTTGGCGGTAAGGCTCTCCGCCTTTTCAATCAGCTTCTGCATCTTAGGCGTAAATGCATTGAGTTCGCCGATGATGCGCAGGGAGACATTACTCTTATGAAGCTTCTTAACCTCTCGTTCAAGCACGGTGGCAAAAAGAGACATTAAGGCCCCCACCTCCTCTTCAGGCCGACGCCAGTTTTCGCTGCTGAAAGCAAACAGTGTCAACACTTCAACACCACTATCGACACAGCTATTAACAACCGTACGAACCGACTCAACACCCGCCTTGTGCCCCATAAAGCGCGGTCGTCTGCGTGCCTTAGCCCAACGACCATTTCCATCCATAATCACAGCAACATGCCTTGGAGTAGAGGCTGCTGTTAGTAGCTTTATTTTGGATTCAGACATTACTATCCATACTTGAATTGCAAATTAGCAGCACCACCGGTTGCGCAAAGGTAATGGGGCCGATACAACCTGCTTTGTTTATAACCTATCCGAGTATAAACAAAGCACAACTTCACCTCTAGATCTCCATGAGATCCTTCTCTTTAGCATCCAGCAACTTCTCAATTTCAGCAATATTTTTATCGGTGATTTTTTGAATATCATCTTCTGCTTTGCGCGATTCATCTTCCGTAATCTCTTTATCTTTCAGTAGTGATTTAATATCACTGATCGCATCACGACGAATATTGCGTATTGCCACGCGGCCTTGCTCTCCTTCACCGCGCATCACTTTAATCAAGTCGCGACGACGCTCTTCCGTCAGTGGTGGGAGAGGGACGCGGATATTACTGCCCGATGTGACAGGGTTCAACCCCAGGTTAGCGGTCAATATCGCCTTATCAATCACGGGTACCAATGGTTTTTCCCAGGGTGTAACGGTCAGCGTACGAGCATCAGTTACCGACACTGAGGCCACCTGACTCAACGGAGTTGGTGTGCCGTAATAGTCAACCATCACCTGATCAAGTATAGAGGGGTGAGCACGCCCTGTACGCAGCTTGCTCAACTCTTTAGTCAGTGACTCGATGCTTTTTTTCATGCGAGAGTCCGCATCGCTCTTAATTTCGTTAATCATTGTTTTCTCCCTGATAGACCAAGGTGCCTTCATTTTCACCGGCGATAATTCGCATCAGCGCACCCGGCTTATTCATATCAAAAATACGTAACGGCATATTATAATCACGGCACAGTGCAATGGCCGTTGCATCCATTACTTTTAAGTTCTTATTTAACACTTCATCGTAACTTAATTTGCTGTATCGCGTCGCAGAGGGGTCTTTCACTGGGTCACTACTATAAACCCCGTCTACCTTGGTCGCTTTCAGCACCACCTCAGCACCAATTTCGATACCTCGCAGACTGGCCGCCGAGTCGGTGGTGAAAAAGGGGTTACCGGTACCCGCAGCAAAAATCACCACCCGCCCTTTTTCCATGTGGCGAACCGCACGACGACGAATATACTCTTCACAAACCTGGTTAATAGGCAGAGCCGACATCACCCGACAATCAACACCGGCACGTTCAACAGCATCCTGTAAAGAAAGGGCATTCATCACAGTTGCCAGCATTCCCATGTAGTCAGCGGTCGATCGATCCATACCACTTGCGGACAAGCTAATGCCGCGAAAAATATTACCCCCCCCCACAACAAGCCCCAGCTCCACGCCAGTCTCATGCAGTTCGGCCACCTCTTCCGCAACACGTTTTATGACGACAGGATCAACACCAAACTCCTGCCCGCCCATTAGCGCCTCACCACTCAACTTGAGTAATACGCGCTTATATCCTCTCTTGCCCGCTTGCTCTGCCATTTTCATTAAGCTCCTTTTGCTTGAGCCATAACCTCTGCTGCGAAATCCGCCTCTGCTTTCTCAACACCTTCACCCACTTCAAAACGTGTAAAACAGGTCACCGTGGCACCCGCCTCTTTCAGCAACTGCGCAACCGTTTGATCGGGGTTCTTAACAAAAGGCTGGCCCAACAAAGTAATCTCTTTCAACAGTTTATTGATACGACCACCAATCATCTTTTCGATAATCTCAGCGGGCTTACCTGACTCTTGCGCCTGCGCAGTAAAGATTGCTTTCTCTTTTTCAATCAGAGAGGCATCAACACCACTTTCATCAACACAAACCGGCTTGCTTGCGGCAATGTGCATCGCAACATCACGCGCCAACTCGGCACTGCCACCTTCCATACCAACCAATACAGCAATACGAGTACCGTGCTGATAAGCACCCACAACCGGTGCAGATACTTTTGCCACACGCCGTACCGTAATATTTTCACCAATGGTCGCAATCAAGCCTCTGCGCGCATCATCAACTGTGCCATCACCCATGCCAGTCGCCAGTAGTGCCTCTGCATTAGCCACCTCATTATTGAGTGCCAACTCAGCCACATTGCGAGTAAAGGCTAAAAAGTCTTCATTCTTAGCGACAAAGTCAGTTTCAGAATTCACCTCAACCATCGCCACTACGCTGGCATCTGCATTTGCCTGCACGCCAATCAGCCCTTCGGCAGCCACACGATCCGCCTTTTTATCTGCTTTGGCCATGCCATTTTTACGCATGTTCTCAATCGCTTGTTCAATATCACCACTGGTCTCAACCAAGGCTTTTTTGCACTCCATCATGCCTGAGCCAGTGCGCTCACGCAGCTCTTTAACCATTGACGCAGTAATGCTCATTTGAAAACCCTCTATAATAGATATTACGCATACCCGCTGCTGCAGGTGTGGAAAAAATTTCAAAAAAAGGGGGCTACGCCCCCTTCTATCGACAAATAGTCGTCGTTCGCCTAAGCTGACTTGGCCTCTTCAGTCTTAGCTTCAGTCTTAACTTTGACTTCAACTTTCGCTTCAGTCTTCGCTTCAACCTCTATAAACTCATCCGATGCGACACCTGCAACGGTTGATGCAGTGCGCGCATTAGAGACGGCCTCAGCAACACCCTCAACATACAGCTTGATAGCACGCATCGCGTCATCATTACCCGGAATGATATAATCAATGCCTCTAGGGTCGGTATTGGTATCAACGATACTGACCACGGGAATGCCCAGCTTCTTAGCCTCACAGATAGCAATTTTCTCATGACCTGCATCAACCACAAAGATAGCTGCCGGCAAACCGCCCATATCCTTAATACCACCCAGGCTACGATCCAGCTTCTCAAGCTCACGGGTACGCATCAACGCCTCTTTTTTGGTCAAGCGTTCAAAGGTTCCATCCTGACGCTGCGCTTCCAGCTCTTTCAAGCGTTTGATTGACTGCTTAACCGTCTGGAAGTTAGTCAGCATACCGCCTAACCAGCGTTGGTTAACGTATGGCATACCACAAGCCTCAGCTTGCTCCTTGATCACATCACGGGCTGCACGCTTGGTGCCTACCAACAGAACCTTGCCACCTTTAGCCGCAATACCGCCAATGTAGCTCATTGCATCTTTATAGAGGGGCAGTGTTTTTTCCAGATTGATGATATGGATCTTGTTACGCGCACCAAAGATGAACTCATCCATCTTTGGATTCCAGTAACGGGTTTGATGACCGAAGTGAACACCGGCCTCCAGCATTTGACGCATTGTAGTATTGCTCACGAAAATCTCCTAAATTATGGGTTAGACCTCCATAAACCCCATCTCCCAACCTCAATATCAAAAGGCACCCAAGAAAATGTGACGGTTTATGTGAGTATTTTTAAGTAAATTTCTGGTGAATCATCCACCAAAAACATATTGCGCTATTAGCGGCGCTCTTTATACCACAAACAACCACGAACAACAACGAATGCAACCACCCTACCCCCCGGATCATCACTACACCACACGTAGCGTTTTTGTGCTTTGCTATACGGTGGGGTGACTTTAAGCGGCTTGCAACGGCCTCATAAAACCGTACATTGACTGAGGAGGTAATGAGTGAGAAGAGATGCAAAATACACCTTAGGTCTTTTGCAAGTGGTTAGCACCTTGCCCATTGGTTAGGCGCTAAAGCATTTGACGAGAGAGTGGCGGGATAGATATTTTTAAAAATTACTCAATAAGACTGCGCAGCAGTGCGGAGAATGAGGCGGGCTGGAAGGGTTTATCACAGACGGCGGAGATGCCTTCTTGGTGTACGGCGGCTAGGCGCTGTTCGTCATGTTCGCCGGTGACCATTAACACCGGGATGCTGCTCAGGGTATCGGATGAACGCACGTAACGTACCAGCGCCTGTCCATCCATCTCGGGCATGTTGAAGTCGGTAATCACCAAGTCAAAATAACCGCTTTCCAGTGCGGTGACGGCTTCTGAGCCATTGGTTGCTTCTACAATACTTTCAATACCCAAGCTATTCAGAATACGCCGCAGCATGCTGCGAGAGATATTGCTGTCATCCACCAGCAGTACGCGCAGGTCTTCAAAGAACTCATCATTGACTTGAGACGCTGGCTCTACAAAATCCATTGTGGCGGCCAGGGCGCGGTGCAGGTCTTTTGATTCGAATGGTTTGGGCAGAATGGCCACGACACCCGCCTGACGAATGGGATCGAGTGCCTGTTCATCTGTCTCGCTGGAGATCAGCATGAACATGATCTGTTCAAAGCGTTCGTTTTTGCGAATGGCATGGACCAGTTCAACTCCGGTCATGTCGGGGAGGTAGAGGGCACTTACGACCAGGTCGGGCAGTAACCGGGGCAGCGCGGATAATGCGGCTTCACCACTGGAGAACCATTTGTAATGGGCGACCCCTTCGTCTAAAAGGTTTTTTCCTATGATGCGCCCCTGGGTGCGTGAAGGCTCAACGACGACTATTGAAAGATCCGAAAAATCCACGACCACCTCCTGAGACGGTTAACAACTCAACGACTCGCCAAAACAGATTTTCATCCTGTTATTATGCGGCGGATGGTTTTTCCACCTTGCCGACTGCCTTTAGGAGTTGCTCTCTTTGCGCGGCAGCAACCGTTGTGAAGTGCTCAACCGCTGCGCCTAAAAACCACTGTACCACGGTGCTGCGGTAAACTCGAAGTGAGAGTTGCAGCTCTTCGGCACTCATATCGCCTAGTGCTGAGCGATAGATCATCTCTGTGGTGTATCGGCCACTTTCAAGGTAATCAGTATAGAGCTGTTGCAGTAGAAGCTCTTCTGAAAACTGTGCGGGCACGCCTTGCTGTACCTCTTGCAGTCGCAACATGGTTAATGTGGCCAGTGCCTGTACACCGGCATAGAGCTCATTTCCGGCACTGGCGCGGTCCAGCCCATCAATAATGTAGGTTTTTTGTCGGCTCAAGGGTGCTGATGGATACTCTTTAGCGTAGGCACGCAATGCCGCCATATTTTCGGCAGCAGCAACCTGTTCAACCTGCGTACGCACTCTCTGAATCTGCTCTGAGCGCAGGCTCGAAATCAGCAGTTCAAAACGGTTTGCATCGTAGCTATCAACCAGCTGTGTCGCGAGTTTTCGGGTCAGCAGCTGCGGGGCAAAGTAGCGATCAATAAAACCCTCCAACTCGTCATAGTCGTGTGCGCCGGAAGCGACCCCTTCAAGGCGGCGTTGATTCAAGCCGCGCACCATGGTGCTGTGCAGTTCACTGAAGTGGTTATCGATACCCAGTAATTGCAGCGCCTCAAGAATCTTTCTCTCTTTCATTTCACTGGCAATCACCTGCGTAAAACAGAGCGAGAGTAGCGCCACAGCAAACAATATTCGTACAGCCAAAACAGTTCTCCACTTAGCCGTTAACACGGCAGCCAGACTTCAATTCCAAACGATCCATCGGTAAAAAATATCGGTTTATTAGGGTGCCCAATGATCAAACGTAGTGACAGATGTAATCGAGCAACTCGGTTATTTCTATGTCAAATGATGAGTTAGCGGCCACATCAAAACGCTGACCGGCTTTATAGGTCACCCACTCCTCACTGTCCGCCAGCTTGACGCGGCAAGCGCCCTGCAACAGCTCCATCACCTCTGCCGCTTCAGTGGCAAAGTGATAGCCGCCAAGCTGCATAATGCCCAGTGTAACCACCTCACCATCTGATGTAACCACTCGGCGACTGGTCACTCTTCCGCCATCATAAATATTGGCTTTTTTAGTGATTTCTGAATTTTGGTAACTCATTTCATACTCCTGATATGCTATTTTTCAATATTCAGCAATTCTATATCAAAAACCAGCACCGCATTTGGTCCAATCATCGGTGGCGCGCCGCGTTCACCGTATGCCAATTCAGAAGGGATGGTGACCTGATAGTGCGAGCCCACTGGCATCATTTGCAGTATAGCGGTCCAACCTGGAATCACGCGATTAACCGGAAATGTGGCCGGCTCATTTCGGCTATATGAGCTATCGAACTCAAGCCCATTAATCAACACACCTCGATAGTGTACTTTCACGGTGTCCGTTGCACTGGGTTTTCCCCCCTCACCCTGGGTGATTATTTTATATTGCAGACCACTATCCAGCACGGTAACGTCTGGCTTTTTGCTGTTCTCTTCTAGGTAGGCCATCCCTTGGGCGAGATTGTTTTCACTCGAAGCTTTGCGTCGCTCTTCGCCACGCTGTTGAAAGCGCTCCATCACTTGCCGGTTCTCTTGGGGTGAGAGCCGGGATTCAGCACCTTGCAGCCCTTCTCGAAGTGCAGCGCTATAGAGGTCGGCATTGATTTCAACCCCTTCAGCGGCCAGCCTCTGCCCTAGCTGGTAACCCAGGGTATAGCTGAGTTGATCCTCTTCACTTTGCAGTGGTTGAGGGGTTTCTGCTACCGCAGTGCTGCTGATGAGTACCGCAACGGCACTGGCTATCGCTATTCGCATTTTATTCTCCTGAGTTTCATTTACCCATCATCTTTGGGCTTTATTGTACAGATGACCGCGCCATTTTGGAGTGAAAATTCAGTCAAAAAGTTCAACCCAACCCGCTTTCCGACTAAAAGCTACCGCCTCGTGCCAGCCAGCCTCCTTTTTGCCGGCTGTTCAACGCCTTTAGCAGGCGTGCTGCCTTGCCGCTGCTGATCTGCTCATTCACCAGGTCTTTGTATATTTGATTGGCGCGTTTGCGGCGGCGAACCGCATCTCCGGCATCGGCAAATGATTCGACCGCATCAACCACCTTCTCAAACAAGCTATTAATCGGCCCTTGCTGCAACTCTTTTTGTAGCGTTTTCATCGCTTCGTGGTGACGGCTGGCGATCACTTCCAACTCCGCATGTACCGATTCGGTCTGTGCCAGCGGCGAGCCACGCAGTACCTCTAATGTTTGGTTGAGGTGCTGTTCGCTCAGTTGTCCAAATTCGTGAAAGTCTGCCAAAGCGGCTAAGCCACTGCGAAGCTGCTCGACCTCAGTGGAACGAGCCTTTTCACAGCTGCGATAACACGCCTCCCACGCCTGTAATCGATAGACAAAATCGAGGCCGGTACCTTTGATATTCTGCAAGCCCATCACCCGGGCTAACAGGCCGGGCGGGGTGCTATCGATAATCCGCCTGATCACCTGTTCACCACTGGCACGGGCATCCTCAATCACTACAAATTTACCCTTAAACCACTCACCCAGCAGCTGTTTGGCTTGCTGATCAAGGTGGTGACGCTGACTGGCATCGGTAGCTTTCGGCAGCGCCGCAGAAAAGTCACAAAATGCTTGGTACTTCCTAAGCAGTTGCTCGGCACTCTCGACTAACGCCTGACGGCAGGGGAGCTCTGTGGGTAGTATCTCCAGCCATTTCGTGGGTTGCTCCCAGCAGGCTTTCAGACGCTCTGCATAGGGCAGCAGTTGCAGATCAGCTAACTGCGCCTGCAAGCGCCCATCCAGCTGACTGCGCGAGGTCGGAATACGCAGCCGTTCAGCCCACTGCTGCCAACTCACCATTGCTGCCTCGGGTGTATGAGTACCCCCCCAAAGCGTAAAGTCTCTGAGCAGCTTATGCCATGCCAGCTGAATATAGCTCTGTAAACCATCCAGATTGGTGCCGATCAGATAGCAACAATCCTGCTGTAAATCGTTAACGATTATTTCGGCAAAGACCTGAGAGCGAACCACTCGATCAGCGCGGTTATTAACCACCGTTGCAATCCAACCCTCATCACTCCACTCTCGCGATTGCGCCTGCAGGCCCACACGCTGCCAGTTATCCAGTGTGCCAAAGCGTTCATTGGCAGACATGCCGTTAATAAATTCCAAGCGTCGTCCGTCGACTTGAGCCGGGGGGTAACATTTCAAAACCCCTAAATCTTCCACTACCCGGTCGGCCATCTCTTTCAGCGCAAAGTCATGATCTACCCCCAACTCGTCGCATAACGCCAGAATCAGTGCAATGTTATAAGGGTGCTCCTGATACGGAAACCGCTGCATAACATCGGGGGTGAGTTGTGCAGCCTCCAGCCACCCGACATGACGTAGCCGGCTCTGCTGTGCGCTGGCCTCATCACGCAGCAGAGGCAACATACTCTCCTCACTGGTTACCAGGCAGCTGTTACGGGGAATAAAACGCTGCATCACTTGTGGAATGTTGATCCCTGCTGGCCCCTGCAAATTTTCGTGATCTGGATAGCAATTGGTAATCGTGGCAATATCATCATTCATCCACTGGCGCTGAAGAATAGTGACAAAATCGGGATTTAGCGCCATGCACTCCCATAAAAACACTTCGGCACCCAGCCCCGTTGATATTTGCAACAGCTGCTCCTGCTCCCAGATGGTGGCTTTATCGTAGGGGCGAAACAGAAACATTTCGCGCAATTCAGAGAAGCCTCTGGCGTAGACAAACATCGCCTCACAGCCAGTGGTTTTAGAGACCACGTTATAGCCCAGCGCATTAAATAGTGCAGCTTTAAGGCGCTCGGTACCGGACTTACCCCGGGTTCCCCAGCCACCGATCACCAAGGGGAGTTTTTTACGTGCTGTACGAATTCGCCTTGTCAGGTAGACATGACGGGCAAAAAAACCGGCACAGCCAACCGCCAGCACGATGGCGAGATGTTGTAGGCTGTTCTCATAAATAGAAAAGAAATAACCGCTGATACGATCACTCCAGTCGTAACCAGAAAAGGGGATTGCCACCGGGAAGAAGCGGCTCACCGCCGGATCGGCCCGCCACTGCTGATTATCGTATTGGTGCGGTATGAAACGGACCTTAAAGCCCAGTGCCCGGATAGCATTCACATACGCTTCACACGCCGCTCCATCACCCGGTTGCCAGTTACGCAGTGCCGCATATTGACTAAAACGCCGTGTTAACTGCTGCATCACCCAGAGGCGTTTAAGTAGGCTGCGCGGTGGGGTGATTTCGGTAATACCGGCACTGCTGACGCGACGGATTACCGTTACTTTATCCTGATCACAGGCGGAGAGAAGCTCATCCACCAGCGGCAGATAGTTGCGCCAGCCACCCTCCTCCGCCATGTGCAGCGGCTCCCCCGGCACGGTGGTTTGCGCTTGCTCTGCCAACACCCCGGAAGGGGCGTAAAGGGTGCCGTGGTAATGACGGCCAATGGTGTGGGGAAACCCTTGGCGCTTATCTGTGGATGGGTGGAAAAACTCGTGAAGAATACGCCACAATCGACGGGCAAAGTGTTCGCCCCGGGTGATTAACAGGTAACGGCGTGTAAAGCTGATATCAAAGCCGTGTTCATGCTGCGCGATCAACGCCAGAATACGCCCCAGTTCCAAGGCATCAAGTGCAGGCAACTTGCTGCGTTTAATCCGCACGCGTCGCCCCACAGGCAGGCTCGACAACTCTGTTTGCAGCAAGCTCAATGCAGCCATGCGCTCTACTGAAACTTGACACCACAAATGCTCTCGGCACTGCGCGGTATAGGTTCTAATCGCCAGTGAGGGGGCTGAAAAGTGAAGATTCTCCAGTGCCAGCAGTAACGGAGTGAGCCATGTTTTAGCCTGTTGCGGCCCGTGGTTAAGCAGCTGCTGGTGACACGCCGGCAACACCTTGAGTGCCGCACGCAGCACCTGCGGCTGTGGCTCATTTTGCAGCACAAAGCTCAGCCAGCACGCCGCCTGTTGCTGCCACATCGGCTCACTCAGTAACTCCGCCAGATGGCAGAGTGCCGCCACCCGCACCGATGGCTCGGGGTCATGTTGCAACAAGGCGGCATAATGTTCTGCGGAATCGATATGGCCATGTTGTACAATGCGCTGCAACAAGGCTTGGCGCACATAGGGGCTGCTATCTTGCACCGCCCACTGTTCGTGTGACCGGTAGTGCACTGCCACACCCGCTTCGCACGGCAGTAACTGGACGACACAGCGGCGCACAAACAAGTCATCATCCGGTGAGGGGTTCTCCAGCCGTTCAGCCGCCAGTTCAGAAAACAGCGTCTCAGAGAGTTGCTTAATCGAGCGCAGTGCCTCGCACTGCACCCACACGGTTGCTGAGCGATCTTCTGCAATCTGCACCAAGCGCTTGATGAAATTTTGTTCGATAACCTCATGACGATCAGCGGCGGGAATCGCCTCGATCACCTGCCAGATACTTTTTAGCAGCGACTGTTTAATCCGCGCATCCCGGCTATAACCCAACAGTGAGTCACATTGGGCTGGCAGTGCCAACACTTGCCAGCGCTGGCGGATAGCTGTCAGCTGATCCGTACTTCCCAGCCACGCCACCGCAATGCGCCCTCGCGCTTCAATCAACAGCAGCAAATAACGCTCTGCGGCAATCAGACGGTTAAAGTAACGCTCACGCACCGTATCTTCACCAAACCAGCGTTCGAAGGCTTTGCGGTCTTGCTCCAGTTTTTTTGCATCACGCCCCAAGGTGCTGGCAAATTCCAGAATGTGGTGGCGACGCTCTTCATCTGTGGCCGCATGGCGAAAGCGGCTTTGGAAAAGAGTGGCCTGTTGCTCACGCTGTTTCAGCTCGGCCTCAGTTTTTTTCAGTTCTGAAAGCAAAAAGTCACTAAAACGGCGCAGCAACCAATCCTGATAGGATTCATCATCATGACCTTTTTCCGACTGTTTTTTCAGCCAGCGAAAAAAAGCATCCAATAATTTCTGTAGCTTAGGCTCATCAATCTGCAACAACAGCACGTTTCTATCTGCCAACAAAATGGCTTTAATGTCGTCAGCTGAGTTCATTGCTCACCCTCGCTATAACCAACACTTGGCAAACGCCACTGACGCAGTGGCTTAAAGAAAACCTCACCCGGCAGGGCATCACGATAGCCTCGCCCTTGCAGACCCTGCCAGCTCAGCTGCAACATAAAACTGAAATCCCCTTTTTGCAGCTGGTAATTAATCCCCCCTTGCAACTGCCAGAGATTCCAGCCATCACTCCACTGCCCCCACTCACTCTGTAGCGAAAGCGTGGTACTGGAGAAGCGGGTTCTGCGCTCATCATCAGAGAAAAAATAGCGTTGAGATAGTGTCACTGCCAACTCACCCTCGCCGAGCATCTGTCGCCAGCGAGCAGAGATACCCACCACATCCAGCAGGCGATCCTGCAAGCTGTCATTACTTCTCAGCCAGCCGCGAAGTGTCCACGCCGTATCCAGCCAGGGTTGGTAGGTATAACTATCCGCAAACTGCCAGCCATAGCGGTGCTGCGCCTTGTATTCGGTAAAAATATCCTGATCCAAACGACCCCGTTGATAGGGGTTAGCACCCAGGCTCATATGGCGTGCAAACAGTGTGAATCGCGGTATATGGTAGCTTTTTGGCGTTAAACGGTACACACGATACACTGTCGCATCCAGATAGTTGGCCCACTCCAGTTGGCCATTTTGTGAGTCCGGTTTTTGCCAGTAACTTTTTAGCTGTGCACTCCCACGCCACTGGCTCTGTTGTGGCACCCACTCCACACGCCCCTCAAGTGCCAGACTGGGGTTACCAAGCTCCCTAAAGCGCAGCTCTGCAGAGAGACGATGATAGAGCTGCAAGGCCGAATGGTGCTGACGGTGCTGCCCGCCAATGGCAAGAAAACGCTCCTGCTCCGAAAACTCATCGCTGAATCGGCGCTGCCTGAACAGTGCATAATAGTGTTCACTACCCTCCTCATAACCACCCGGTTCAAACGGTGACAGGTATTCAAAAGGCTCCACCAATAGCTCATCTGGCAACGGCTCAAACCGTGCGGGTGCTTCAACCACCCGAGGTTGATAACGACGCTTAAGCGCTTGCCACTTATTATCAACTTGCAGCGAAAACACCCGTAACAGCGCACGCGGCGCACCCGACCGGGGAGGCAACTCAAGGGTGTGCCACCCCTCATTCAGCGGGTGATAGTAAACGTGATCACGGGCTGCCACCCGCTCAACCACCTTCAACATCTGCGGCCCCTTCAAACGCATTTGTAGCGGCTCTTGCGGGGTACTCACAAAATAGCTGCGCTCACTTGCCACTGGCCATGGCGAATGCAACTCCGTTGACTCACCCCGATGCAAGCCAACCCGCAACGACTGACCCGCGACACTCTCCGCAACCCAGAGCCGCCACTGATGCGTACCAGCAGGCAGAGAAAACGCCTCTAAATGGTGGGGATCATTGGGGGTCAGCTCCACCTCCACGGGCGCTTTTTCATCCAGTTGCAGCATGACTTTAAGTGGCTGCCGCTGGCTGTTAAGCCCCTCCAATGTTAACGCTACTTGCCAGTAGATCGGCGTAGCCGCCGCGCTGGAGAGACCCCAGACATTAGACCCAAACAGGCGAAACTCATGCCCATGAAGGGGAGGCAACAGTGCATTACGCACCCGCAGGCGAGGAGATTCCGGGTTCCAACGTGGCTGGGAAACCCTCTGCTTTCCAGCACTCTGCAAGATGTTTTTCTGCCGTTGCCACTTGCCTCGCTGTAATATTTTTCGTGCCAGCCTCCTCACTAAAGCGTGTTGTGGGTACTGCTGCTGTAGCTGGGCAGCGAGTACCACGCCATCACTATTATGCTCTGGCTTGCGTTCCGTCCACCACAACAGGCGAACCAACTGTTGTACAGCTGTATCGCTCTGCTCATGTTCACCCCAGCGCTGCGGCTGAGGAGTCAACAGCGATTCAGCCGTGGAGATCACTCGACCACGGGGCAGTGCCGGTAAATTATCGATCAACTGGAGAGCCCGCTGGGGATCGGGATAATTTGCCAGCGGCCGCTGCGGCGCATCCATCTCCAGATCCAATAACACCTGATAGCCTGGCACCTGAATTTCGAGATCATTTATCCCGGCACTCACCTCAAACTCAATGAGGTGAGCCTGACCAGGGTAGCCGAGTGACGTCTCTTCGATTGTCAGTGTGCTGGCTGGACGGCTATCGAGTAGCGGGTACTGCCACACTGAGTGATTGCTTTTCATTTTCAGCCAGCCATTCAGCAACTGATTCGGATCATCTGTTGGGTGCAGTAGACGGACTTTTAGTCGTAATTTACGAGGCCCTAGCACCCTCATTTTCAGCGACTCCTCTGATTCAATCAGGTAGGCGATACCTGAACGGTCATTTACCCGGTTATACACTTTCACTGCGCCGGAACTGGAGGTGATCGCCTGCGGGCCGGCGGAGATCCAGTGCCGTGGCCCAGGGGTTTTTTGGTAAAACTCAGGCCATCTCAATACACTTTCTGCCGAGACAGGAGCCCTCGCTGCAAATAAGCGACTCACCTCACCTTGACGCAGCTGTTTTAAGAGCCTCTCACCGGCCTCTCCCGCTGTTTTCCACTGCGCGGCAGCCTGTGAAATACGGCCCCACCACATCGATTTATAACCCTGCCAATAAGCGGCTAACATCGGGTCTGTTATGCGCTGTAATAGTACATCAAAGCAGTACCAGCATTGCAGCTGATAACTTGTTGCAATCAACAACGGGTTAAGAGCCTTTGCAGGAGAAAAAACCAAGCCCACCGTAAAGAGCGCCTCCATTCTGCCCTGCGATGCCCAGCGATCCAGCACCTTAAACAGCAGTTCATCAGACTGCTCGTGCAATGCAGCCGCCACCAGCAGCGCATCGTAATCAACCTCATCACCCCATAGTGCGTAGTACGCCAACAACTGCTCTCGGGCCATTTTTCGCAGCGACTGCTCGGGGTGTAAAAAGGCGTAACGCATCAATTCACGCTCAGCCAGCGGGTGTTCCGAGAGGGCAACCAGTGCTGTCGCCTTGCCGCGCAGTGCCGCCTGCTGTAAATCCAGATCACTACTGTGGCGCTGCAACGCCCCCCAAGCCTCCAGTGCTGCCAGCCAGTCACCCTTTTGTTCGGCAACAACGGCAGCTTGATGCAGCTCGGCCTGTGGCTCAGTTTCATCCGCCAAGGGTGGCAGTGGTGAGCGATCCAGTCGATAGAGATAACGCTGCTGGCTATCACGCAACTGTCGAATAACCGCCGACCACTGCTTAACAACCGATGGCTGCCCTGCATTCAGCGCGGGGGACTCACCTTGAAGGGCCTGCCAGAAAAGCGCCACTCTTGATGCACTATCCATTCTGCCAATCAATTCCATATAGTGAGCAGGGGTCACTCGCCCTGCTCGGCTATTCAACTGTTGCAGGTTGATAAACAGTTGTTGCGGCGCTACCGACTGTGGCAGCAGATGAAGTTGCACGTTGCGCTGTTGTGCCGGCAGCTCGAACTCGGCTGTAGCGACCGGTGTGTAAGGTGCTGCAGTTTGATAGAGTCCGTAACGCCCCCCCATGGTGGTGCTTTTTAACTGTTTCAGTGAAGCCAGCGCCGGTTGATGTCGCTGCCGCTTTTGCCAAGTGCGCCAGGCGGGGTCAATTTTAATCCGCTGTAACACCTCACTTTGATCTCGTAACTCCAGTACCAGTGGCTGCTGTATGCTTTGCGCATCGATAGCAACACGCAGACGATCCTGCGGGCGCTGCGCGGCCAATGAAAAGGCCAGTTGACTCCCCTCAGCCGAAGAGAGCTCAAAAAACCGTCCACGGTTGATTGCCGAGAGTTGTGCAATAGCCTGGTGCTGGGGATAACGCCACAGCGGCGATTCACCCGCCAGCGGAGCCAGCGCCACCGGCACAAAACTGCGCTGGTAGGTTTCACCACTATCGGTATCAAAGGGTGCCAGATCGGCGTATGAAAACTCATCCCGCAATAGCCTTGCAACCAGTGCCTGGTATATCGGCAAAGTGCTGCGCTCCAACCACGCCAGCAGCTCATCTGCCACCCGTACCCGCGTAGCCTCTGCCAGCTGTCGCGCTACCCACGCCTCCACCAGCGGATAGTTTTGTCGAGTCAGCGCCGGTAGCGATTCCGAGACCTCATCACTGACTAAAGTGGCTCCATTCAGTTTTGGCAATAACAGCGCTGATCCTGAGCTAGCGCGCAACCGCAATAACAGATCATGGCTACTCGATATTTCGATCAGGTGTTCACCCGACGGAATGTCCAGATAGTGTTGCTGTCGATAACCCAGTGTTTGCAGCTTGCCATTAACATAACTTGGCAGGCGACTGTTCATCCGCCCTCTGATAAAAAATTGTTGCGCGGCCAGTCCTGCTATATGCACATCGATCTGGTAGCTTGGTCGACGGGTGGTCTGCTCGTCAGCGTAGTAGAGATGCTCTTCTATCATCAAGCGCTGGGGGCCAACCAGCGGTAAGCGCAGCCGCTGTTGAGGCGGTAGGTGGTAAAAACCCTGTTCACTCTGCTTCACACCCTGGCGCAGGGCGGCCTGAGTCAGGCGGGGCAGACTCAAGGTGTGGCGATAATGCTGTGTGGCGCTCTGCTGTTCCGTGCGGGATAAAAACAGCGCCAGTGAGATGGCCTGCTGGTTGACTGATTCAATAATAATCAACCTTGGAGCTGATGCAGCGGCAAGGTAGGCGGTACGCTCTTGGGCGGCGGGCCGTAACCACAATTCACGCGCTGCCAGTGAGCCATTGGAGCCCCAAATCTGGATATTTTCCCGCTGTCCGGCTTTCGCCAAATCGATTCGCAGCTGCTTGTTTGCTGGCAGTTGCAGCACCAGCGCTTGCTTCTCCAGATAAACCCAGGCGATCCCCTGCGGATCATTTTTTCCCGGCAAAGGACCTGAAACATGATAGGGCGCGCCCTCAAAATTATCCCAATAAATCACCGGGTTAAACGATGCGGCATAGGGCAGTGTCGCCTCATCAAACTGAGCAGAAGCCGTATTAACCAAAAACCCGTAGAGCAGTAGTAGAGTGATCAACTTCATGTTGTGCCACCGACTAGACAGCGGTGCAGCGCCCGTTGCGCATCACCCGACAGCGCCAGACGCTGCCGTAGTGGGTAGGCCATCTCCAAGTGGATAAAGCCCTTAAAACCCGCCGACCGCAGTAGAATTCCCTGCTGATTGCGCCGCCCGCCCAGCTCTTTGACTTGCTGGGGATAGGCCAGCACGACCCCTAGATGATCTGCCAGACAACTCTGTAGCTCTCTAAGTGAAGGCGAACTGAGCCGGGTACCATTACTCAAAATAATATCTGCACTGGCTGCTACACGGCTCTGCCGCCGTTTTTGATTAAAGCCATGCAGCTGAACAACCCTCGTGAGCTGCTTTTGATGCGCCACAGCGGCACTGAATGCATTAAACAGGGTACCGTTAAGTTTTGCCAAATCACTCTTCACCATCCCGTCATCAAGGGTGCGCGGTGCGCTGTTAAGCGCTACGGCGGCCACACCACCCAACGCCAGAAGAGCCAGTGTGATTTTAGCGGTATTCAGATCACTATCACCGTGGGGTGCCTGCAAAACCAGGGCGCTATTGCACTGTTTGCAGATAACATAAAATCCATGCCCTGACGGACGCTCCGGATCATCCATCAGTAGCCAGTAGTCACCCCATGACTGTATTGAAATACCGATCGCTCTCCAGCGTTCACGCTGGGATTTGGTTGGCTCTACTCCTTGCAATAACTGATCAAACAGCTCAATTGCCAGCCGATAATCACTCTGTAACGGGATGCTGAAATTCGAATGGCGATTCTGCTGCCACTGTTGGTAGAGGGTCGCTGCCCCGTTACTTGCTGTAGCAAACAACAACAGTGGCAACAAGCTGTAATACCAGCGATTATTCATAGTCCGCCGCCTCATTAAATCGCCGCTCCAGTGCCACCGCGCCCGGCTTCAGTTGGCTCAAGCTGATATAGCCTTCTCTTTCCGGAGGTTGTTGCAAGGTGATCCGATACTCTCCCGCAGGCATATCATTTTCCATGGCGATGAAAAATCGCTGCCCACCATCCAGCCACTGCCGCTGAGTCCCCCAGAGTGCGGTACGCTGTTGATTGTTTGGCTGCAATTGGTAGATTCTTCGATGAATCGTCCAACCGGGTAGCGGTTGGTTTTTGGGGCGTTCGCCTACCTCAATAGTCACCTCAAGGCGCGTTGCAGCCTGACGATGTGCCGCCACATGCCAAAGCCCTGAGAGGATTGCCGCCTCCCCTGACGGCTTGGTGTAGTTAAAGCTCAAACGTGACCCCTCAAAGCGATTACTCAAGCGTTTAATCAGTGGCTCATCACCCTGAATATAGTTGAGAAACAGCTCAGTTTCGGCACCGGCCACAATCGCCAGCTGATGCTCGCCAGCGGGCAGCATCGGCAGTTGCAGCTCACCACGAAGTTGTGCGACCTCCACCTGATACCACACCACACCATTAAGTAAAATTTGCAGCGTCATCGGCTCTTCACGGTAACGCTGATAAAACAGCGTAGGGTAAAGCTGCGTCAGCCCCTCCGCACCCTTCAACGCTAAGCGATAGTTTTTATTGGCTTGCAAGCGATGAAAAACCGCCCCCAGCGAATGGGGTTGCAGTGGTAAGCCCGGCTCGCGGGGTAGTAACAGGTCACGGGCCAGCCACTCCCCATCAGGGCGGTACGCCAACCATTGATACTCTCCCCTCAACAACCGTGGGTCCTCCTGTGGCGGAGCGCTCTGTAGGCGCATCAGAAAATCCCGCGACTCTTTTACCAGCGTCTCACGGCTTGCAGGCAACATGACAAACCAGCTCGGTTGCTCATCTTTATGCTGGCCAAAATAGTCCATTGGTACACGGGTAAGCAGCGGTAAGTCGTAGGGACGACTATAACCACTCACCAGCAACGGATTTGAGCTGCGAAAACGCACCACAGAGGCCTGGGTATCAAAATTAAAATAGTAGCGCTGTGGCAGTGACAGGTAATGACCCCACTCACGCTCCATTGAGCGATCATAGTGGGAGAAGTGGAATTGATAATCCATAGAGCCACGCTGCAACACTTCGCCATGGTGATTCAGCACCTCATAATCAATAACCGCCGGGCGATTATCCACCACTGCGGGATCCATGACACTGCGGCGGAAATCAAAACGTGCGGGCATCGGTTGCACGTCATAATGTTCAATAGGAAACTCAACCCACTCGGTTGCTGAAATAGCATAACCACGCAAGTAACTGACCTCCGGGGTAATCTCCAGCCGCTGAGCAGCAGTGGTCAAGTAAGCCTGTACCTTTAATGGTAATTGACTACGGATCTCCACAATACCGTTTGGCAGTTCTGCCTGGAAGCGTCCCTCCCCTTGCGTAACGGGCACCACAAATTGCTGTTGATTATTGATACCGGGACCCGACCAGTGGAGGTGCACCTCTCCCGTCATCGGCTGGTTGGGGTCGAGTGCGGCAAACAGCAGTTCAACTTCACCACCACCGTAAGGGATGCTAACCATGCCATTTACCCAACGATCCACCCACAGGCCAGAGGGTTGAATATCCTCCCCCTGTAGCTCAAATAGCTCATCATAGTCTCTCAATGTATAGAGGGTTCGGTCATAATAATCCTTCCCGCGCACCCCCTTCGGACCCATCGGCTGCCATCTGTTTTTTAATAGATTGCGTCTCTCTAAATCCGTCAGCAGCCCATGATCATAGATACTACCCCTTGCCAGGTAGTCGCGCTTACGCTCACTCGTTCTCGTCCACTGATAAGCCAGTTTGTGATCGGCCACACCCTCACGGAGATAACACCTTACAATCACATCCACGATCCCGGGATCCTGGCTATAGAGGCGCAGCCGCAGTCGACTCGGCTGTTGCAGGTTGTGCAAATTTAACATCATCACCCGCCCATCAGCGGGTAGCAGATCACTCTCGGTATAAAACTGCCGTGGAATCACCCCCAGCAGCTCATCCTCTTTTGGCTGAGAAACATGGCTGCGTTGATAATAGAGCGACTCCGACAACACTTTGCCATCATCATCCAGAATCTGATACTCAATTTGATAGTGGTATTTTTCATCATCCATCACCCACTGGTCGTGGCGCAAACTGGCATTGCTTAAAACACGAATCACATACTGTTGATCAGGAATTTCAAACTCCAACCACGGCTGCTCTGTGAGTACATAACCGGTGCTGCTCACCCCTTGATCAATCCATGCCGAGCGGTATTTGGCCTGCTGATAGTCGTCATAAACCGCCAGTGCCTCAAGCAGCAACCAGCCACCAAAAACCAGCAGTAACAGCCACATTATGAGTCGTCTTAAGCGTCTCATCCGTCCTCCCGAAGCAATAGCCAGGTGCTACGAACTTCCAGATAGCGCTGAATGACACTGGCATCCACCGGGGACTTCAACGTCGTAATCACGCTACCAATACGACGCGGTGCCAAATTAACCAATGCCACAGCTCCCTTGTAAGCAATCATCAAAAATGACTGCCTTGAGTCACGATCCACAAGGTGCTGATAACTAAACTGAGGCCACTCACGCTGTAAGCGATGCAGTGAGACAATGTTTTGATAACGCAAATAGTCACTGACCACCCCGCGAAACGCCGCCGTAATAGAGTGATCAGAGAGCAGAGGATATAACGGCAGATGTGAGGCCACATCAACTTCAGTGGTCGAAATGCCCAACGCCAAAAACTGTTTTTGTTGCTGTCGGTTGGCACTCTGCTGGCGGTAACTGGCGCGGATTTTGGGGGATACCCAAATAATGCCAAAATCCTTATTCACGCTGGCATTAAGGTAGAGCGATTGCGGCACACTGCCCACTTCATAACCCGAGGTACTGATACTGCCATCAACAAACTGATAGTTAAAACCATCCTGTGCCAACACCTCCACCAGCGCCTCGGCATTGGGATGCAGCCCACCCTGAAGGTTGGCTCCCGAGTAAAAAGCTAATAGTAAATCAGCATCGGGCATGGGTAGATCACTGCGCACACCATAGGCACGACTGTGGAGCACCAGCAGCGGCTCTTGTCGTGATTCACGCAACACCACCTGGTTGACCAGTGTAAACAGGCTGCGGATATTGGAGAGACGGATCAGATCCGAGCTGCCATCCAGATTACTAATGGGGTGGGTACCCGCCAGCAGTAACACCCGCGCCTTCAGGCGCTCAAACATAGAGACCCCAAACTCAAAGCTGTTATGCTCATACAGCGGACGCGGCACCTGAATAAGATAATCATCACTCTCACCGAGGCGAAAGACATAACTCCCCCAGTGGCGCATTTTTTCAGCCGCCGGATCTTCTCGTAAAATAAGATAATCCTGACCACTCTGCTGGTGGCGATAACGCACAATCTGATAATCAAATACAGCCGCTGCCTGAGCGATCACCGCCAGCGCTTTCACCCCGCCATCGCGCCACTCGCCATCGACATACTCGCGCTCCATCACTCGCAACAGCGGGGTGATCACCTCTTCATCAAAAAAGAGCAGCTCTTCCAGTTTTGGAACCTGATAGCCACCACTCCCCCGGGGAGCAATCGCCCCCTTGCCGCTCACCAGCCACTCTTGCAGGTAACCATCAATTCGTTGCGTATTGATATTGATGGGCACGTGCTCGTCCAGGCGCATGCTGCGAGTAATCAGGCGACGCATGTCGGTACGATTAATAAAAAGCTCAGCAAAACCACGGCGACTTTCGGTGCGTTGCAGATTGTCAAATGGCGTGGTTTCCCAGTGAAGCTGGTAACTCCCCAACAAGTTTTTTAACTGCACCAGGTCAACCCCTTCCGGCAGTGTGCTTTTAACCCACAAGGTACTCTCTGGCTCTGCGAGAGTCAGCAGGTTGGCATCCTGTCGAATACCTGAGAGGGCTCGAATGGTTTCCGGCGTGTAACCACGCAGTTGCAATAGATTCAAACGATTGTTGTGACGATGAAAGGCGTGATAGAGCGTCTGCGCGTTGCGTAATACGTCAGAGCTGCCATCCGAATTTATTTTACGTCGGCTACCGGCAATCGCCAAAGCAGAAGCGTCCAGCAGATCAAACAGCCAGGCAGCGGTTTCAATGGTTCCCTTCTCGTCCAGGGGTGCCGGCACCTCAAGCAGCATCGAGCCGGTCGATTTCAAGTTATAGAGATAGATCCCCCAGCCCCGCACCGGCCCAGACTCAGAGAGGTAGAGGTAGTGCTGATCCACCCGTTCCAGTTGATAATTTAACGAGGCCAGCAACCCTCTGGCTGCTATCAAATACTGCTCATCTGGATTGATACGGTACTTATCCAGATAGCTGAGCGCCTCACTAAAGCGGTCAATTTCAGCAATCGACGGCACCTGCATGCCATCACCACTACTGCTTTGATAAAGCACCACCTTGTCTTGATTTAGGCGTGTCATCAAATCCACATCAGATGATGACTTCACCTCAGCCGACTGCACCGTGACATCGCTCGATTTAGACCAGTGGAACACCGGCAAAAATGTCAAAGCAAAGCCGATACTCCCGCCCACCAATACGCCCGCCACCGATGTTTGCAGGGTGGTACGGGTAAGACGTGCAGCAATATCTTTATCGTGCATTTTCAACGCCATCAGCGTCGCCAGGAGGTAACCGAATGCGTAACTATCGGTCACTTTAAACTCAGGGAACCAGGCAAGCACCACATAGCCCAGCACCAGCTTATAGACAAAGCCGATATTGAAAAACAGCAGTAACTTACGCCCCCCCTCAATATTGGCATTATTAAACAAGGGGGTTTTAAAGAGCGCCAACGCAATGAGGTAGATCACCCATGCTTCTGCAAATGAGGCGAGGATTTTCATCGGGTCATACCACTGAAGCGCCAGCAGTGCCGGAATCAGAATCCCGTTATAATCCCAGCCATAGTGAAGGTTCATCCGCGAAGCGATGAAAGCGGCAACCAGTAAAATGATATAGGACTTGGGTGATGCCAATATGTTGGAGGCGATCCCTTCATACATATAGCCGAGGTTGCTAATGCTGAAGTTAGTGAACTCCATCAGTCCATAGCGGACAATCAAGTAGGTTAAACCGATCGTCAGTAGCATCGGCATCAGGCCGCGCCGCACTCCGGGCTTCCAGAGCTGGTTGGCCATCAGCGCAACGACCACCAGACCAAAGCTGTGCAGGTTGCTTTGATAGGCAAAATTTATCTGAAACTGCTGTTCAAGGGTCGATCCGACCCAGGGGAAAAGAAGCCCGTCACAAACCAGCCGCACCACAATACTCGCCAGCACAAAAGCAAAAAAGCGGTCTCGACCAAACAGACTTCCCCACCATCCTGGGTGGTTGAGGTGCTCTGAATAGAGCCTGACGATGAGATAGGTGAGCAGCGCTTCAAATAGAATAGCCCCGGCAGCCCACGGTTTCACCAACAACAGCGGAACCAGGTAACCGGGAACGATCAACCCCGACAACACCCAGCCAAAGCGGAGGTTGAAAAAAACAACAACCGCCACCCCCACCCAAACAGTGGTAATAACCGAACTGGAGAGACCACCTTGCGGAAACAGCTGTAGTGGGAAAAAATCCACCTAAGCTACCCTCCACACACTGCGTTGAATAGTAAAATCATACCGCAGCCCCCATCAAGATGAGTGCTGTAAAGTCGGCGTACTGATCAGCTCAAACAGCACACCCACTGTTTCAAACGGCAACACTTCATCACTCACATAGTCCACCTTACTCTGGTGAAAGAGCGGACGCATACTCAGCATATAAGCTCGCTTGTCCACATCACCCAGCGTCACGGCCAGTGTCACCTTTTGTTGATCGACAATAACCGTGCGCAGGTAGCGCCGCCCTTCAACCAGATCAACACCCGTTAAGCTGACCATCATATCAAGTGCGGTCATGTCGTAAGCGGCCAACGCCATACCCTGCACCAGGCGGGACATTTCAGCATTAATCTGTAACACCGTGCCAAACAGATCGTAAAGCACTGCGGCGGTTCCCATACCGGCAAATACATCCTCAAAACTACGCAGGCGTTTATCCATCAGCGCCAGCATCTGTGAGAGTGCCCGGCTCACTTGGTCTCCCCCTTCAAGACGCAGATATTTTGATAATATCCGCTGTTCGTCTGCCATCTGCTGTTGCCACTGCTGGCGGTGATAAAGGAGTTCCGCTATCTGTAACGAAAACTCATCAATACGCCGCTCAAAATCGGCAATCAAGCCTACTTTTTGTTGGTTAATTGAGAAGGCCCAAAAACCCAACACCTCGCCAGCAAAAATCAAGGGGGAGAGATATTGCACCTCACCCTCCTGCTCATTAGCCAAAAAGTTGCGTTGCAACAGCAGCACCGAGCGCTGTTCAATTGCGGTGCTGTAGGGGGTACGCAGATAATCACGACGCATTTCATCAATATCATTCACGCTGCAATTCAGTGCCTTGACCTCACGCACGCGATGATCTCCCTGAACGCGCTCAAGAAAGATCACCCGATCAAGATCCAACAACTGATTAACCAGTGTAATAACCCGCGACCAGTGCTCCTCTATGGCATAAAAACTGGTTGCCACACCCGCCACCGCATTGGCTGAAGAGCGGTTGGCTATCATTTTGTAGATTTGTACCGTCTGATTAACCGCCTGTGAGCGCAGCAGCAGCACGTAAATGACTATTTGCAGAAATAGCAGCTCCGCCAAAGGTATCCAGAGCAGAAACACTCCGAGTGCAACCGTCGCAGAAATAAGGTGCAACACCAGCATCAACGCCATAATACGCGTTGCCACCATCACCCCAACCCACTGCAACAACACTAAACTTAACAGCGCGGCACCCCATAATAGCAGCAGCACCAGCCAGATGGGCGCAAGGTGAATCGGGCGCGCATTCAACAGCGTATCCACCGCAAAGCCCTGGTACTCCAGCAACGATAAGCTATCACGACCACTGCCAATAGGTGTGGGCAGGCCAACTTGCTGGTAGGCATCATGCAGGCCAATCAGCACAACCTTGCCAGAGACCAGTTCGGGTATAACGCCACGCTCAACAACCCGCTCTATCGTCACTCGGGGTAACGCATCCCGCCCCGCGAGAAAATTTATCAAATAATCCCCCGGCGGGTTTTGTGACGAATACCGTGTGCTGGCAAATGTTATGGCGGCAAGCTGTTCGAGTGTTGTATAGCGTGTCTGTGAGCTTTTGTGGCTACGGTAGATACCATCACTGTCGTCTGCAATATAGACCACGCCCCAGGTAATCTCCCCGTTATCAACGGATGAGGGCAAAGGCTCAAGGGTAGAAAGCTGATCACTGATCGGGTCACGGGCTAGCTGTCGGGCCAAGATAACCCCACCACTGGAGAACAGCTCAGAGAAATAGTCACCAGAAAGCCCCTTGGGCTGAAAACCAAACACAACCCCTTTGGCACCTGCGGAAAACAGCCTTTCAACGGCCACTTGCCACAGCGCATCATCCGCGTAGAGCTGCTCGGGTGAGGCTGTCACCAAAACAACCGATGAACCCTGCTCATTGGTCAGTGGAGAGAGGCGGTTAAAAAGATCATACAGCCAGCCACCAGATTGTGTAGTGAGGGCGCTCATCGTGGTAAGTAGCGTAATGGCCAAGACCAGCAATGTGCCCCTGATACCTGAATATTTTGATGTTAATGGCTTATTCACACATCAATCCAATAGGAATTTCTGAAGAGCTAGCCATTCCGATACACTCCACCTCATAAAAGCAGCCAGTATAAACCTTCCAGCCATAACAAAAACATCTTTAATATCACCGAATTAAGATATAGCCAGCCGCCATTTTCTACACAATATAGAGCGCCCGTCATGCAAAGCTAAAGAGTGGAGCGGGTGATGGGAATCGAACCCACGTCTCGAGCTTGGGAAGCTGGAGTAATAGCCATTATACGACACCCGCAATGACACCAACTTATCAAAAACCCCCGCCATATACAAAGCCTTAATCCCCAGATAGGCGCACTCTAAGTCGTCATCAAGTAAAACCTTTGGAGCTATCGCAACAAAAAACGTAAAATGGAGCGATCTAAACTTGGATATTTAATATGCAAATCTTTGTTAATGGTGAAAGCCGCACGGTTAAAGAAGGATTTACCGCCGCACAACTGGTAGAGGAGCTGGGCCTTACCGGCCAACGTGTGGCGATGGAGGTTAACCTCGACATTGTCACGCGCAGCCAATACCCGCAACACACGTTTAGTGAGGGTGACAAAATAGAGGTGGTTCATGCCATTGGCGGAGGTTAAACCCACCGTCGATAAATACTTAGTATCCAGTGCGTTTATCGATTGGAAGCACCCTGAAATACTCAAAATGGCGCAAACGTTGTCACAGGGAAGGACCTCCCCTGTGGCGGTTGCAAAAAGCTGCTTTGAGTATGTGCGAGATGAGATAAAGCACAGTAGTGATTATCGACTCAATCCGGTGACTTGCAAGGCATCCGATGTGCTTAAACATCAAACCGGTTACTGCTATGCAAAAAGCCATCTCTTAGCAGCATTACTCAGAGCAAACCGTATGCCTGCGGGGCTTTGCTACCAGCGGCTCACCCTTGAAAACAGCGTACCACCCTACTGTTTGCATGGTCTTAATGCGGTCTACTTGCCTGAGCAGGGGTGGTATCGTATGGATGCTAGGGGTAATAAAAAGGGTGTTATGGCAGAATTTACGCCCCCTATAGAGAGGTTAGCCTTTCCCATTACAGTGGCGGGGGAGGTCGATTTCCAAGGGATATGGCCAGAGCCATTAACTGAAGTGGTTCAGGTTCTCGCATCATCTACCCATTACCAACAAGTGCTGGAAAACTTGCCAGACAGTGAGAACCCCCCAACCCCATAAATACTTTTATTCATAAGAAGGAGTAATATCATGTACATCGCCATGAATCGTTTCAAAATAAAACCAGGCTGTGAACAGGCGTTCATCGACATCTGGAAAAACCGTGAAACCCACTTGGACTCCGTAGTTGGCTTCAAGGAGTTTCACCTGGCCCAAGGCCCCAGCCACGATGATCACACACTGTTTGCCTCTCACACCACTTGGAATTCAAAACAGGACTTCACCCACTGGACCGAGTCGGAGCAGTTTCGCAAGGCCCATGCCGGTGCCGGTGGCAAAAGCAGGGAGATCTACCTCGGGCCGCCACAATTCGAAGGATTTGAAACAGTTATTTAATTTTTTACTACTGACACCACGCTGTCAGTAGCCCTGCGCTATAGTCATGTCACCAATCACCCACAAGGAGATCAACAATGACGACGCAAGCCATGAAACAACACGGAGCATTCAGTTGGAATGAGTTAATGACCAATGACGTAGCGGGAGCGAAAAGCTTCTATAGCGAATTATTGGGATGGAAACTAACCGATATGGAGAGCAGCTGCGGCAGCTACACCATGGCCAAAGCAGATGATACAGAAGTCGCTGGCATCATGGCCACGCCCACAGAAGCTAAAGGAATGCCTCCCTGCTGGGGAGCCTATGTCACCGTGAATGATGTGGATGCCATACCCACACAGGTTGAAAAACTGGGCGGTAAAGTATTGGCACCACCGCAGGATATCCCCGATGTCGGGCGCTTTACCGTCATTCAGGATCCACAAGGTGCCGTGCTGATGCTGATCACCTATTTCGAAAAAAGCTAACCGAGGTGGCGAAGCGTTATTTCACTGCGCAAACATTTGATTTCCTCACCGCGTTGGCGGCCAATAACCAGCGTAACTGGTTTCAGGAGAACAGAGCGCGCTATGAAGAGACGGTTCGCCAGCCTGCTCTGGATTTTATCCGCGACATGAGCACCGACCTGGCCATGATCTCTCCCCATTTCGTTGCCCTACCCAAAAAAGTAGGTGGCTCATTAATGCGGGTGAATCGTGATATTCGGTTTGGTAAAAACAAGCGCCCCTATAAAACCAACATTGGTATTCAGTTTCGCCATGAACGGGGCAAAGATGTTCATGCCCCCGGCTTCTACCTTCACATCGAAAAAGGTGCCTGCTTTGTTGGCGTGGGTATTTGGCAGCCTGATGCCAGAGCACTGAGCAAGGTTCGCGATGCCATTATTGAAAACGGCGATGGCTGGCTGGCAGCACGCGATAACAAAGCTTTCGCAGACCATTTTGCACTCTCGGGCAGTGCGTTGAAAACCTATCCTCGTGGCTACGACAAACACCACCCGCTCATCTCAGACCTCAGGCGAAAAGAGTTTATCGCCATAGCCGACCTCCGCCATAGCAACATCACCTCCACCACACTGCTACCCCGAGTCGCCAATCACTTTTCACAGGCAACACCGCTCATGCACTTTCTGTGTAAAGCGCTGGATCTACGTTTCTAAATGCGCCGCGCTGATCGCCTCTTCCAAATTGTTGGCCTGTTAAAACAGAACCAGTTCACCACCGCCCGTGACTTGTCGGATGCCCTGGAAGTATCAGAACGCACCATCTACCGGTATATTCAGGATCTCTCCCTCTCAGGCATTCCTATCGAGGCAGAAACCGGCAGTGGTTATCGCCTCATGAAAGGCTTCCATCTACCATTAATGAAGAGCAGCTAGCCGCTCTGATGCTCGGCGCTCGCATGGTACAAGCTTGGACAGACAAAGGGCTGGCACAAGCTGCAAATCAGGCACTGAATAAAATTGAAAATAGCCTACCCGAACGACTCAAACCCGAACTCAAACGCCAAGAGTTACTGGTGCCCGACTTCAATACAGACACCAAAACCAAAACACACCTGGCGCTACTCCGCAGCAGCACCAGCCAACAGCAAAAAGTAACCTTCAACTACACCCGAGAAGATGGCCAACACTCATCACGCACCGTCCACCCATTGGGACTATTTTACTGGGGGCGCACCTGGACCCTGGTGGCGTGGTGCGAACTACGTAATCAGTTCCGCCACTTCCGGCTCGACCGAATGAGCGACATAGAACCCTTAAACACAATATTCAGCACCGTAGCCGGTCAAACATTAAGTGACTATCTGGACTCTGTAAGCTGCCAGCATGATGAATAAGCTACAAAGGAGAGGAGTAGATGAAAAAATTGTGACCTGCTCCCTACTTTCTTTCATCTCTTATCGTTTTTCATTGAAAGCTCGATATAATTTATTTCCTCAAGACTCAGGTGCTTGTCACTCATTTTTGTGGCCTCTGCTTTTGGTTTCGTAACCTTGCAGCGTAACCCTGAGTCCTACTCTTCTTACAGGCTACAGGGTTTGTGCTCAATCAACATCAAAGGTCATGCACTTATCATACGAATTCAGGCGGGACATTTCGAATGAATGAAAAATTATTGCAAATGTATGCGTTATCCGTGTGCTTCGTTTCTATGGGGTGCTTGAGCATATTTAGTGGCATATTTTTATACAATGCCGTTGAAGTCTCATTCCCATCAACCATGAATGCCCCAATAATGCATTACCCTCCTACTCAGTTTTATAACCATGGGGTTACGAGTATAAACCCAGCAACACCTCTAGGAGGCTGTCGGACTTAGGGTGAATCTACTGCGGAAAAGCCATTCAGGCCCATTTCTCCGATCATTTTCGTTGAATATGCTCAATATTCGCCTCAAACGATCAAAAAAATGGACTCAAAATGGCTTTCCCTCGCTACGATCACCTAAGCCCGACAGCCTCCTAGCAGGCCAGCCATTGCCACCTCCCCCAGTGCAAAAAACCATCACTAGTGATGATGAAAGAGATAAACTGATTCAAGAGAACAATAAACGGAATTTAGAGATGGCAGAACAACGAATGAGAACCGACTCAATTATGAGTATGGTTAGGTCTCTCATCATTGTTCTTATTGCATCAGTAGTATTCTTTTTTCATTGGCGGATAGCAAAGCGAGCACGCGCATGCCGTCACACATAAGGCCCATTAACCTAGGCAGTTCTCTGCGGCATTTAGGTTTGGAGCACGGGATAGAAACCAGTCATTATGCTTATTAAACAACAGGCCACTGCCATTATTTATCTATTGGCTCTGCTCTTTGCAGGAGGAGCGTTAGTTTACGCCAGTGACTCAACGACCGTTAGAGACGCTGAAAGTGTACTTATCATTGGGAGCACCGAACACCCTGACCCAATCTTAGAAAGGGTTCAAGACCTAGAAGAGAAGGGAGTTCTTAGGGACGTAATGGTTCTGGAGTCATTTCCTGTTCAAATATGGGTAACTGGGCCGAAAAATGTTATTGAAAAGCTCCAAAAAATGCCCAAAAGACCATCCTCAAGCTTTAAATGAAAAACACACATAAATTGGGCAACCGGGAGTCTTCTTCGATCCTTAATTCGGCCGGGCATGGAGGCGCAAGCTACATAAACCCCTGAGCCGGTGTAGCCGATAAGTATTCTCAGGCCGTGGTTGCAAGAAGGCAGCCACGGTGTTGTCTTTATTGGACGCCGAGGCACAGGGCTTCGATGTTAGCTCTGTAAACAGGTAGCGCAGGGCATTCCACTTAGCGGGGCGGAGCCTTCTGGGCCAAGCTTTCCTCAGCATCAGCAGTAGCCGATAGCTCCTTACTTCTCAAAGGGCAGGGTGATTTTAATCACTTCATCGCCGCGCTTGAGCTCTATTTCCGCAGTATCGCCGATACTCTTTTCCAGCAGCAGGTATTTGATGTCATACAGATCCTTCATCACCACGCCATCTAGGTGGGTGATGATGTCAGCCACTTGAAGCGCTGCCCGTTCGGCATTGCTCTCCGGTACTATTTGGTTGATTTGCAACCCGCCATCAACCATGCCAAACATAATGCCCAGCTTTACACCTTGTTGCGGCAGTGTTTCGTACACCACGTGTTTAACAAATTCGTATGCTGTCATCGGAAAGCGCGGCAGGGTAATGTCCATAATCTGGTGCTGTTTCTCTTCGGGAATCACTATTTCCCGTGTACCCACAAAGGTGTATGAGCTCGGCATTAGATTAAACACCCGGCGTGGAATGCCGTAGCCATAGCGAACGTGGTGGCCACCCGCCACCACCATCATCCGTTTGCCTGCCCCTTCGGGGCTTTTAAGGTAGTCGACAATATTCTCTGCCATGGTTTGGTCCCACAGCATCTGTACACGCTTAAAGCCTTCAGCATGTTTTCCACCTGGGCCATGGCCGCTAAAGACTGCATCCACCATCGCTTGTTGATACTCATCAACGAAGCTCATATCCGGCAGGCGCTGGCGCTGCTGTTCGTCCAATTGATCGAGGGGGTTGCTGCCGACTGCTCGCACCAGGTCTTTTTCTATATTAAGCGCCCGTACCGGGATCTTGTTATCTCGGGCAAAGGTCAACAGCTCCCGATAATAGGCAAAGTCGGCACGCCAAATTTTGAACCATTGCGATTGACGCAAGAAAGAGGGCTCATCCAATTCACCGGCAATCCATTTATCAATGACGGCTTGCTGGCCAGGCACAAAGACCTCCATCCCCAGCACCACTTCACCCGGGTGGCGAGCGAACATCGCCTTGAGTACCTCAAGCTGAAAGCGGTGTGCTGCCGGGCTGTCATGGGTCTCTCCAACATACACCATACGGTGATCGACGATGCTATCCAGCATCTGCTGCTGACTCACATAGAGGCCTGTTGGCATGTGTAAGATATCGCCCACTTCAGGCTCTTTTTCGGGTGGGTAAGGAAGCTCTGGGTCACCAATCAGTGGCCGTGGCTCTTTTTCATCGATGTTGTTTTCATTCACGCCACTACTGGCACAACCATTAAGGAACAGTGCGGTGATAATGAGCAGGCTGATAGTGAGTTGGCTTTGCATTGGCTAATTCCACTGTAATTAAGGGGACGTTCATTCAGTCGAGACTGGTTCAGACTGCTAGGAGGCTGTCGGACTTAGGTGATCGTAGCGAGGGAAAGCCATTTTGAGTCCATTTTTTTGATCGTTTGAGGCGAATATTGAGCATATTCAACGAAAATGATCGGAGAAATGGGCCTGAATGGCTTTTCCGCAGTAGATTCACCCTAAGTCCGACAGCCTCCTAGATAGACCTCTGAAACCTTAAAAAGATCCGGCGGTTTTTGGACTTTCACCTGTTTCAAGCCGATCCATTCACAGCCTTTTTAAAAAGTTTGAAGAAGTTGTGGGTGGTTGCCTCGCCCAGCGCCTCAAGCGACATTTCGCGCTGATCCGCCACAAATTGTGCGACATGTGGGAGATAGGCGGGTTCATTTGGTTTACCGCGAAACGGGGCGGGTGCGAGATAGGGGGAGTCGGTCTCTATCAGGATCGACTCCAGGGGTGCTTTGCGTGCCACCTCTTGTAGTTTTTTGGCACTTTTGAAGGTGACTATTCCTGAAAATGAGATATAAAAACCCATATCCAGCACTCGCTGGGCTATTTCCCAATCTTCCACAAAACAGTGCATTACGCCACCGGCATCACTGGCGCACTCTTGCTGCATCATCTGCAAGGTCGCTTCCGTCGCTTCACGCATATGAATTATCAGCGGCTTGCTGCTCTCTTTGGCGGCGGTGATGTGGTTGCAAAAGCGCTCACGCTGCCACGCTTGATCTCCTTGGGTTCGAAAAAAATCTAGGCCAGTTTCACCAATAGCCACCACTTTGGGGTGTTGTGCCTCGGCAACCAACTGTGCAGCGGTAGGGTTTTCACCCTCCATTTCGTTTGGGTGCACACCCACTGAGATTGAGATGTCGTCATGCCGCTCAGCCATGTAACGAATGGCCGGATAGCTCTCCATGTTAATCGAGACATTTAAAAAATGAGCAACCCCTTTTTCACGCGCTGCGGCGAGTGCGCCATCCAGCCCATCGGGGTATTTACTTAAGTCGAGACGATCAAGGTGGCAGTGTGAATCAATCAATAACGGTTTCATAATAGGGGTGCTTTTAGGTGAGGCCTGCTGCCAACCCGGGTGGTGACAGCCATAACAGGTTTTTGGGTTAAATAGAGACTTTTGCACAAGAGGGTGCAAAGGCCTCAAATAGTATAGGTGACTCGTTCTGAATCTTGTGTGCCCGCGAGGTAGGTCTCAATTTTATTACGCACCGCACCTCCATCCTGGTCACTGAATTGTATGCCGATTCCGGCCAGCCGGTTACCTTGGGCTCCCTTTGGAGTAATCCAGACAACACGTCCGGCAACCGGAATTTTCTCTTTTTCATCCATCAGGGTCATCAACATGAAGACCTCTTCACTCAGTTGATAATTTTTATTGGTCGGCACAAACACACCGCCATTTTTGATGAAGGACATGTAAGCCGAATAGAGCGCCCCTTTGTCGCGAATGGTCAGGGTTAGGATACCACCTTGCTTCATGGGTGCAGCGGGCTGATTTGACACCGTGTTAACTCCTGCGTTTTGCAAACAGCCTGACCCAGCCAATCAACATCTGCTCTAACAGCAGGGGTTGGTTGACTTGGGTTTGTAGTAGGCGATTTGCCTCGATTAATTTATCAAAGTATCTATACACTCTTTGCACGTCAACTTGCTGTGCCAGTGGGCGCAATGAGTCGAGTAGATCCGGGCTATTAATATGCGTGGGGTGTGAGCAGAAATGGAGTCGGATCATATCCATGCTCCAGCCACTTAACCACTGTAGTATATCGGCAACGGCGATCTTTTTTTCTTGCTCCGCAACCTGAACCGGTGTCATCTCACCACGCGCCAGTGCATGCAGCGTCTTTAATAGGTCGGCACGTTGCTCGATAACTCCACTCTCAGCCAGCTGTTGTGCCCGTAAAGGTGCGCCGCCCGCCAGAGCCAGCAATTGTAATGCGATATTCTGATCAACTTTGACTTGCTCTTCCAACCACGTCGCCGCCTGGGCTGCTGGCGGCGGCGCAAACAGTATTTTTTGGCAGCGGCTGCGTATAGTTGGCAGCAAGCGATCGATATGTGAACAGAGCAGGATCAGGATAGTATCCGGCGTTGGCTCTTCCAGGGTTTTTAGCAAGCTATTCGCCGATGCGATGTTGAGCTGCTCTGCCGGGGTGATCAAAACAACCTTATAGCCATCGTATTGGCTGGAAATAGAGAGTTTAGAGGAGAGCTTTCGCACCTTGTCGATAGCGATGTTTTTACCCTCTTCCTCCGGCGAGAGCTGGGTAAAATCGGGGTGATTGCCCACCTCGAGCAATTTACAACCTCGGCACACACCACACGCCGCGCCAGACTCCGTTCGATGTTCACACAACAGGCTATTCACCAGCGCCGAGGAGAAGTGGAGTTTGCCCATCCCCTGTGCACCGTAGAGCAAAAGCGCGTGTGGCAACGTGCCTTGAGCCAGTCGCTGCTGAAGTCGCTGCCACTGTGCAGTCTGCCACGAGTAGGGGTGCTGTATCACTTAGTTGTTTCCAAGTATTCGGCAAGTTGCTGGTCTATCTGCTGCTGCACGGCATCCAGAGCAAGCCCTGCGTTGATGATACGATAACGCTGGGGCTGCCGCTCTGCTCGCGCCAAATAGGTGGTGCGTACTTTTTCAAAAAATGCATGTTGCTCTTGTTCAAAGCGATCCGGCGTACTGCGCTCCCCTGCCCGTTGCATTCCTTGCGCCACTGGCAGATCCAGTATAATGGTCAGATCCGGCCTTAAATCGCCCTGTACAAACTGCTCCAGCTGAGCGATACGTGCCATCGAAACACCCCGTCCGCCCCCTTGATAGGCGTAGGTAGCATCAGTAAATCGATCACATAACACCCATTTACCAGCTGCCAGCGCCGGGGCAATCACATCACTCAGGTGTTGGGCGCGTGCGGCGAACATTAACAGCAATTCAGTATCGCTTGTCATACCCTTTTGAGTCGCATCCAGCAATAGACTGCGAATCGCTTCACCCAATGGCGTGCCACCCGGTTCCCGAGTCATTACTACCTCTTTTCCAGCCGCCTCCAGCAGCGTTTTGATAAACGCAAGGTTGGTACTCTTACCCGCTCCTTCGCCACCCTCTACTGTAATGAATTGACCGATCATAAGATCCTCTTATGGGTTGGATGAAAAGGGCCGATTTTTGCCCTTCAACTGATATTTTACAACGGCTCTGTTATGTTCAGCCAAGGTGACTGAGAAGGCGTGCGAACCATCTCCCCGCGCCACAAAGTAGAATGTTTCACCCGGCAAGGGGTGCAGTGCCGCTTTAATTGCCGCCGCGCTGGGCAGTGCAATCGGGGTGGGTGGCAGGCCGTGACGCGTGTATGTGTTATAGGGTGTATCACGCCGCAGATCACGGCGACGTATATTTCCTTGGTACAGATCACCCATTCCATAAATAACGGTCGGGTCTGTTTGCAGACGCATTTTTTTCTGTAGGCGGCGTACAAAGACACCGGCAATTTCTGCTCGCTCACGGGCTAATCCCGTCTCCTTTTCTATGATGGAAGCGAGTATCAGCGCTTGATAGGGGGTTTTAATCGGCAACCCTTCTGCTCGCGTCTCCCATAGCTGAGCCAGCGTCTCATCCATCATCTGGTGAGCACGCTTTAGAAATGCCAGGTCGGTTGTGCCACGCGGAAAGTGGTAGGTATCGGGCAAAAATCGCCCTTCAGGGTGCTCACCCGGGAAGCCTATTCTTGACATCACTTGCGCATCACTCAGGCCATCTAGCGTATGTTGCAGCGCTTCATGTTGCGCCAGAAAACCCCGCAACTGCTTGAAACTCCACCCTTCAATGATGGTCATCGGGTGTTGTACTACCTTACCCGTCACCATATCAGATAACAGCTGGCGCGGTGTCATGTTGCCATCAATAGCGTATTCACCACTTTGGATACGTTGCGCCAACCCTTCTGATCGTGCAAACCACTCAAAGAGGCGGGGTTGCTCTATTATGTTTTCCACTGCCAACGCTTTGGCGATACTTTTAACACTGCTGCCCGGCTTTACGGTGTAGTAAAAAATCTCATCACCTTCAAAGAGTGGCGTATCCTTATAGATGTCGAATTTAACCCATACCCCGCCAACAGCGAGTACCAGCACCAGCAACCCAAAACCGATCAGTTTACGCACCGTAGTCATGATTTTTTAAGAGACTCCTTAACCACTCGCTGCAACTGCTGCGTCACTGGGCCAACCGAATAGTCGCCGCACTCAATCACCCGTCGAATGGGCCAAATACTGATCACGCTGTTACAGATAAACAGCTCATCTGCGGTTGCAAGCTGCTGTTCATTAATCGGCTGTTGTGAGCAGCCAATACCCAGACTATCCGCCAGCAAGATAATCAGCTCACGCATAATACCGGCAACACCGCACTGCTGTAGAGGATCGGTAATCAACTGACCCGATCTGACTACGAATAGATTGCTCATGGTTCCTTCAATATAGTGCCCCAAGGTATCACGCATCAACCCTTCCACAATAGTGTTGTCATGCCACTCGGCTCGCGCCAGCACGCTCTCCAGACGATTCAGATGCTTCATACCCGCCAACAGCGGTTGAGCAGCCAAACGCAGATCACAAACCCGAACCACAACCCCTTTTTCGCTATTATCCGCTGGAAAATCTGGCCAGGGGAAGCACTGGGTAACCCAGCTCGAGGTGCTGGCAACAGGATGATAGCCACGCCCACCCTCACCTCGCGTCACAATAATTTTAGCCACGGCCTGCCTCTTGCCTGCACACAGCTCACGCAGCTCCGTAAGCAGCTGCTGATCATCCGGAGTGGTGATCTTCAAGCGCTGACAGCTCCGGTCAAGGCGCGCAAAATGGCGGGGCCACTGTAACGGCTCGCCGTTAACAATAGCGAGTGTTTCAAACAGGCCATCACCGTATAAAAAGCCCCGATCAAGTGCGGAAATACGATCGGTTGCCTCACCATTCACCCGCATCATCATGCCGAATTTTCCAGAGCCAACAGCAGCCCTCGCGCTTTGCTACGGCTCTCCTGTAACTCAGATACTGGCTCAGAATCATGCACAATACCACCCCCCGCTCGCAGGGTGATTTTGTCACCATCAAAGTGTAAGGTGCGTATCAAAATATTCAGCTCCATGCTGCCATCGCGATTAATATAACCCAATGAGCCGGTGTAGGGCCCTCGGGCTGTCTGCTCCAACTCGGCAATGATCTCCATACAGCGTATTTTTGGGCAGCCGGTGATGGTTCCACCCGGAAATACTGCCCGAATCACTTCACCGGGCGTCACGCCTTCGCGCAGTCTACCGCGTATATTGGAGACAATATGATGCACATGGGCGTAGCTCTCCAAGATCATCAGTTCATCCACCTCAACGCTACCCGGCTCGGCAATACGCCCCAGATCATTGCGCTCGAGGTCGATTAACATGATATGTTCGGCTCGCTCTTTGGGGTGGCTGATCAGCTCCTCTCTCTTCGCCTCATCGGAGCGTGCACCTTCGCCTCGGGGGCGCGTGCCGGCAATTGGCCGCACCTCCACCACCCCCTTTTTAACCTTTACCAGGCGTTCGGGAGAGGAGCTGATAATCGATTGATTTTCATAATGGACCAATGCGGCAAAGGGTGCCGGATTAGTTCGACGCAACCGCTGATATAACGCCATCGGCACCGCATGTTGATTTTCAGGCAGTTGAGCACGCCAGGCGCGGGAGAGGTTGACCTGAAAAACATCACCTTCGATGATGTACTGCTTGATCCGTGCAATACCCGCTGTGTAATTATGTGGTTCATCTTCACTGATATCGTTGATTTGCAGTGTTAGCTCCGGCAAGGACGGCGCTAACTGTAGCAAGTCATGTTCCATTACATCCAGCAGTTCGCAATACTTTTTTTCCGCTACCAGCAGTAGCTGCTGCTTTTGATGATCAAACACTATCGCAGCAGGGCAGCGCGTGGCAAAGGCAACCGGCAGCGCCCCCTCAAAGTCAGGCAACTTGAGCGTAGGTTCAATCTGTTGCGCAAGCTCGTACCCCAAATAGACAAACCACCCACCATAAAAAGGGAGCGCTGCTGTTACTGACTCATCAGCACACTGTTGCGCTGAAAATATCTCATCAAAATCTGCTAAAAAGTCAGCGTGCTGCGTCATTGTGGAGAGCTGCAACGTATCACCGGGAAAGGAGAAGAGAATATCGAAACGGGCAATCGCGGTGCCGTGGGCGACGCTCTGTAGAAGATAGGGGTAGCGCTTGCGGTTCTGATATGAGAAAGCAGCCAAATCTGGCTGCATATCAAAGGTGCGGATAACCGCGTTATCCAGCGTAATTTCAGGTCTGGCCATAACTGTACACGTTAGCAGGTTGTTGAAGAGATCACAGCCCGTTAACCACTCACTTCAACTTACTGAAAAGCAGCGTGCCATTGGTCCCACCGAAACCAAATGAGTTGGACATGACAACATCGATTTTCATCTCACGAGCCGTGTGTGGCACATAGTCCAGGTCACAGCCATCACTGGGGTCGTCGAGGTTAATGGTGGGCGGTGCCACTTGATCACGAATAGCCAGCACGCTGAAAACCCCCTCCATGCCACCCGCCGCACCCAGTGCGTGGCCAATCATCGATTTGGTCGAACTCACCGATAAGGTATGAGCATGATCGCCAAAGGCACCCTTAATCGCTTCTGTTTCTGCCGCATCACCTGCCGGTGTTGAGGTGCCATGTGCATTAATATAGTTCACTTGATCAGGGTTAATGCCGCCATTTCGCATTGCCGCCTGCATACAGCGTTTTGCCCCTTCGCCGCCTTTTGAGGGGAGTGTCATATGAAAGGCATCACCACTCATACCGTAACCTGTTAGCTCCGCATAGATGGTCGCACCGCGTGCTTTTGCATGCTCGTACTCTTCCAGCACTACCACGCCTGCGCCATCTGCCAGCACAAACCCATCACGCCCCTTATCCCACGGGCGGCTCGCCGCCTCCGGGTCATCATTGCGTGAGGAGAGTGCGCGTGCCGCTGCAAAACCTGCTAGGCCACAAGGTGAAGTGGCCATTTCTGCACCACCGGCAAGCATCACATCCGCATCACCGTATTCGATAATACGCCCCGCATCACCAATAGAGTGAGTACCGGTTGCACAAGCTGTCACCAACGCAATATTGGGGCCTTTCATGCCGTACATAATGGAGAGGTTACCCGAGATCATGTTGATAATATTACTGGGCACAAAGAAGGGGGATATTTTTCGCGGACCACCCTTTTCAAAGGCAATTCGCCCCTTCTCTATACCCGGCAGACCGCCAATACCCGAACCAATCGCCACACCAATTCGTTCCGCATTCTCTTCGGTCACTTCCAGTCCCGAGTCTGCAATGGCCTCTTTGGCGGCGGCAATCCCATAATGGATAAAGGGATCCATTTTGCGCGCCTCTTTTGCCGACATGTAGTTAGTCGCCTCAAAGCCCTTCACCGCGCCACCAAAACGAGTTGAAAACAGACTGACATCAAATTCGTTTAGCTCAGCAATGCCGCTTTTGCCCGCCAAAATATTACCCCAGGACTCTTTTACACTCAAACCAACCGGTGTAACCAAGCCTAAACCCGTTACTACAACACGACGTTTTGCCAATGGATTGCCCTCACACTTTAGCAGCGCAGATATAGAAGAGGCCGCAACCACAAAATGTGGGCGGCCTCCGGTAAGCGGTAAAAACTAATTAACCGTTAGAGTTAATGTAGTTCACAGCTTCTTTAACGGTGGTGATTTTTTCAGCACTTTCATCAGGAATTTCAGTTTCAAACTCCTCTTCCAGAGCCATTACCAGCTCCACAGTGTCCAGTGAATCAGCGCCAAGGTCATCTACGAAAGAAGCTTCCAGAGTCACTTCATCTTCTTTAACACCCAGTTGCTCAATAACGATCTTTTTGACGCGATCCTCAATAGTACTCATGATGAATGTTTCCTCTCGTATTTTTTATCATAGAATTCTTACGTGCGAGTATTTTAGTTTAAAGCACTGCGCGACGCCACAAAATTTGCAGCATCATAGCAGAAATTAACTCATGTACATACCACCATTAACATGAATCGTTTCACCTGTAATATAAGCAGCACCTTCTGAAGCAAGGAATACAACGGTCGCCGCAATCTCTTTTGTGGCACCAAGACGCGCCAGTGGAATCTGCGAAGTCAACGCGTTACGCTGCTCTTCCGGTAGCGCACGGGTCATGTCGGTATCAATAAAGCCGGGGGCAATCGCATTAACAGTAATGCCACGATTACCCACCTCGCGTGCCAAAGCTTTAGTAAAGCCAATCACCCCAGCCTTAGCCGCAGCATAATTAGTCTGTCCTGCATTACCCATCACACCCACTACCGAGGTAATATTGATGATTCGCCCTTGGCGCGCCTTCATCATCGGGCGCATACACGCCTTGCTCAAGCGGTAGATAGAGCTCAGGTTGGTATCGATAATCGAATTCCACTCATCATCTTTCATACGCATCAGCAGATTATCACGGGTAATTCCCGCATTATTAACCAGGATGGTCGGCATTCCAACTCCGCTTTTTAGCTGCGCGAAGAGTGCATCAATGGAGTCCTGATCAGTGACATTAAGCGCCAAACCAGAGCCTTTAATGCCCTTTTCCTGCAAATAATCAGTGATGCTTTGTGCGCCTGACTCCGAGGTTGCGGTGCCGATAACCGTTGCCCCTGCACTGCCCAGCTGCAGCGCAATCGCCTGACCAATACCACGACTTGCGCCAGTTACCAGCGCAATTTCATTTTCCAAGTTCATCAACTCTCTCCTTACTCTGCCAGTGCTTTCTGCAAAGACACCTGATCAAAAACAGCTTGCGCCGAAATTGTTTTATTAATGCGTTTGGTCAAACCAGCCAACACCTTACCAGGACCACACTCAACAAGGCGATCAACACCCTGATCTGCCATCACGTTAACCGACTCGACCCAGCGCACCGGCCTATAGAGCTGGCGTGCCAGCGCATCACGAATCGCCTGCGGATCATTCTCAGCTTTAACATCTACGTTATTAATAACCGGCAGGGTGGGCGCACTGAACACCATATCAGCCATTCGCAGGCGAAGTTGCTCCGCCGCCGGCTCCATCAAAGAGCAGTGCGAAGGTACGCTTACCGGCAGCAACAGAGCACGTTTTGCACCCGCCTGCTTGGCAAGCTCAATCGCACGCTCCACGGCGTTTTTTTGACCGGCAATCACCACCTGGCCCGGCGAGTTAAAGTTGACGGAGGAGACCACTTCATTATCTGCCGCCTGCTCACAAACCGCAATCACCGCCTCATCAGCCAAGCCAAGAATGGCTGCCATAGCACCCTCACCTGCCGGTACTGCCTGCTGCATTAATCGGCCACGCTCAGCCACCAATTGAATCGCCTCTTCAAAGTCGATAACCCCGGCACAAACCAGCGCGCTATATTCACCCAGGCTATGCCCTGCCATCACCACAGGTAGCTGCTCTGATTGTGATTGCCACACCCGCCAAGTTGCCACACCCGCTGCCAACATGGCGGGCTGCGTGGTTGCCGTTTGATTCAGCTTCTCAAGTGGCCCTTCTTGTACCACTTGCCACACGTCATAACCCAGCACCGCTGAGGCTTGGTTGAACGTTTCGTTAACAACAGGATGAAGTGCTGCCAGATCTGACAGCATACCGATAGATTGAGAGCCTTGCCCTGGAAAAACAAATGCTAGCGACATGATTTACCCTAAAATTTTATAAATTATTCGGATCAGTACTTAATGAGTGCCGAGCCCCAAGTAAAGCCACCACCAAAAGCCTCAAGCAGCAGTGTTTCACCGCGCTGAATACGCCCGTCACGCACGGCTACATTCAACGCCAGTGGTACCGATGCCGCTGAAGTGTTGCCGTGGGTCTGCACCGTGGTTACCACGCGATCCATCGACATGCGTAACTTTTTGGCTGTGGCTTTGATAATCCGTTCATTTGCCTGATGTGGCACTAGCCAATCAATATCGCCTTTATCCAGACCGTTCGCTGATAGTGTCTCATCAACAATCCGCCCCAAGGTATTCACTGCCATTTTGAACACTTCATTACCCTGCATCTGTATGCCGATTTTACCGGTTTTAAACTCAACATGCCGAAACGAAACACCGGCAGGAACCTGTAATAATTTACTGTATTGGCCATCGGCGTGAATATGTGTCGAGAGAATACCCTGCTCAGCACTGGCTTCAAGCACAACCGCACCGGCCCCATCACCAAATAGTACACAAGTAGTACGGTCACTCCAGTCAACAATTCTTGACATCGTTTCAGCGCCCACCACCAACACACGTTTACAGGCAGCTGTTTTAATAAATTTATCGGCCACGGAGAGACCATAAATAAAGCCCGTACAGACCGCCTGAACATCAAAAGCCGGACATCCATGAATACCGAGGCGTTGCTGAAGCAGGCAAGCGGTACTCGGGAAAACCTGATCTGGCGTGGTGGTTGCCACAATGATCATATCGATACTATCGACTGGGATACCCGCCGCATCAATCGCCTGGCGTGCCGCCTGCTCTGCCAAATCACAGGTACTCTGGTCATCCGCTGCAATGTGTCGCTGCTTGATTCCGGTGCGCTCTACAATCCAGTCATCAGTGGTATCAACTATCTTTTCCAGATCCTGATTGGTCATCACACGCTCAGGCAGATAGCCACCCGTGCCGATTATACGAGAATTAATCATTGCTTCTCCTGTCCCCGGGAATGAATCACTTCAAGCTGCTCACGGATGCGCACCGGCACATCCATCTCTACCTCTCTGGCCGCTTCGTGAATTGCATTATTATACGAAGGGAGATCCGCCCCACCGTGACTTTTCACCACGATACCGCGCAGCCCAACAAAACTGGCACCATTGTAGCGACCCGGATCTATTTTATTGCGAAAGGCTTTCATTACTGGCATCGCAACTAGCGCGGCCATTTTTGTGAAAATATTTTTATTAAAGGCACTTTTAAGGTAATGCCCCACCATTTTGGCCACACCTTCCGTGGTTTTTAACGAAACATTACCGACAAAGCCATCACAAACCACCACATCAGCCTCACCCTTGAATATTCCATCACCTTCAATATAGCCAATGTAGTTCAAATCGCTTTCTGCCAATAGCTGGGAGGCTTCTTTCACTTGCTCATTGCCTTTAATCTCCTCCTCACCAATATTAAGCAGAGCAACCGTTGGTTTCTCTACACCATCAACCGCGCTCACTAACGCCGAGCCCATCACTGCAAATTCAAATAGATTTTTTGCCGATGAGTCGACATTGGCACCCAGATCCAAAACATGGGTGTGGCCTTTGATGGTTGGCAATGATGAGATAATCGCTGGGCGGTCAATTCCGGGGAGCATTTTTAAAACAAAGCGAGCAGTCGCCATCAGCGCACCGGTATTGCCCGCGCTAACACACGCCTGCGCCTTACCCTCTTTTACTAGGTTGATTGCGACGCGCATTGAGGAGTCTTTTTTGCTGCGCATCGCCACCGACGGCAGCTCACACATAGCAACCTGCTGTGAAGCATGATGAATTGAGAGGCGCTCTGACTGCTCCATTCCATAGTTGGAAAGCTCGCCCTTGAGTTCATCTTCCAGCCCCACAAGAATCAGACGCAAACGAGTATTGTCTTTAATCGCCTGTATGGAGGCAGGGACCGTCACCGAGGGGCCATGATCCCCACCCATTGCATCAATCGCAATCGTTACAAAATCTCTCATCGAGTCTTATTCACCAAATTACCGGGGCGCATAAACAAAAGCGACCCCCACCAGCCAAATGGCCGGTGGAGGTCACTCCATCTTTACAGGTTGTGCCTCGCAGCACAAAAAGCAATTACTCGCCTTTACCTGAAACGATCTTACGGCCCTTGTAGAAGCCATCAGGTGTAACATGGTGACGCAGGTGGGTTTCACCCGTGCTCTGATCAATCGACAGCGTAGGGCCGGATAGAGCATCATGTGAACGACGCATTCCGCGCTTGGAAGGGGTCTTTTTATTCTGTTGTACGGCCATCAGGCGTCTCCTTAAAAATCAGTGTTTCTCTTTCAATGCAGCCAAAGCAGCAAAAGGACTTTTCTTCTCTTCCTGAAAATCATCCTTTGCAGTGTATTCATCCAGATCAATACACGTCTCTTTCAATTCATGCCGTGGCGCGATCGGCAAGGAAAGTATCAACTCATCTTCAACCAGCTCCGACAACGAAACGGGCTCATCACTTTCAAGTAGCAGTGGTTCATACTGCCCAGGCAAATTCTTGGCCTGTTTGCTGTTTTTCACCAACCCGACGCTAACAGTGGCAACCACTTCGACAGGCATCGGCTTCAGGCAGCGCTCGCACTTCATGGTGACGGGGGCAGTAATGGTACCCCGCATAACCCGAAAGCCCAGTGGATCTGAACCAAAATGCAGCGATACCGCCGCATCACCGGTCGATTTAATTACCAGCTCAGCCAGTCGCTGCATGCTACCCAACGACACCTTACGCTCAACCATGGACTCGTTATTTGCGAGTGCAAACGGGTCTATATATGTTAATGACGGCTCGGGCATGGCGCGCATAATAACGGCGCAACACCAATATGTCAAAGGGAATTAGACCCCCTACTCTTCGGATAGAAACAGGCATACCGCTTAAGCTCTCGATAGCGTGATCGCTGTTGACTTCTTTTACCATTTTACGTAGAACTCTAGGGAAGCTTTGAAACAACAACCAACGATGCCAGGTGGACCACATCTTGATTAAAAAGATCCTCATTGCAAACCGAGGGGAGATCGCTGTGCGTATCGCCCGCGCCTGCGCCGAAATGGGCATCACCTCTGTCGCCATCTATGCCGATGCTGATCGTAATGCACTCCACGTCAAAAAAGCCGACGAAGCCTACAGTCTGGGACCAGACACCGTGGCGGGCTACCTTAACGCACACCGCATCGTCAATCTAGCGGTTGCCACCAGCTGTGATGCGATCCACCCAGGGTACGGCTTCCTTTCGGAAAACCCACTACTCGCCGAAGCCTGCGCCAAACGCGGCATTAAATTCATCGGCCCCTGCGCCAAGGTTATCCGCAGCATGGGGGATAAAACCCAGGCGCGCAAATCAATGGTTGCCGCTGGCGTACCCGTCACTCCGGGATCTGAGGGCAACTTAGCTGATTTGGATGAAGCCATTGAACTGGCTAAAAAAATTGGTTACCCCATTATGCTGAAAGCCACCTCAGGCGGCGGTGGTCGCGGCATTCGTCGTTGTGATAATGAAGCTGAACTCAATCGCAACTATGACCGCGTCATATCCGAAGCGGTAAAAGCCTTTGGCAGTGCTGAAGTCTTCATGGAGAAGTGTGTCGTCAATCCGCGCCACATCGAAGTACAGATATTGGCAGACGGCCACGGCAATGCGATCCACCTGTATGAACGAGACTGCTCCATTCAGCGCCGCCATCAAAAACTAATCGAAATCGCCCCCTCACCTCAGCTCAACGACGAACAGCGCGACCACATCGGTAATTTAGCCGTTCTTGCTGCCAGGCAGGTGAACTATGAAAATGCGGGTACCGTCGAGTTCCTACTTGATGAAAATGACGATTTCTACTTCATGGAGATGAACACCCGCCTACAGGTAGAACACACTATATCTGAGCAGATTACCGGCGTTGATATCGTGCAGGAACAGATTCGCATCGCCTCCGGCCTCAAGTTGCGTTATACACAGGAGCAGATACAGCGCCGTGGCTTTGCCATGGAGTTCCGTATTAATGCGGAAGACCCGCAAAATGACTTCCTGCCCAGCTTTGGTCGCATCACACGTTATTTTGCTCCCGGTGGCCCGGGTGTCCGCACCGACAGCGCCATCTATACCGGCTATGACATACCGCCCTACTACGACTCGATGTGCGCCAAGCTGATTGTCTGGGCACTCGACTGGGACGACCTACTAAATAGAGCCGAACGCGCACTGAATGACATTGGGGTATATGGCATTAAAACCACCATCCCCTACCAGCTTGCCATCGTCCGCTCCGCTGAATTTCAAAATGCCAAATTTGATACCAGCTTTGTCGAATCCCACCCCGAATTAATTAACTATTCGGTGCGCCGCTCGCCACAACATGAAGCGGCCATTATTGCCGCTGCCGTTGCCGCGCACCTCGGCTTATAATAACAGTAGCCACTACTCAGCGTGTTTAGGTCTCCCCTCAAGTCGAGGCATTTTTGAACACAAAGAGGGAACATATAGGCCATATGTGACCCATTAAGTACAAAAATAACCAAGCATTAAGATAGAAGATGAGTAGTGACGAATAATATTGAATGCGCCCCAGAGAGAGAGGAACAGACTATGAGCCGTGTCAACATCACTGACACCATCCTGCGAGATGCCCATCAATCGCTGATCGCCACCCGTATGCGTACCGAAGATATGCTGCCGATTTGCGAAAAACTCGACCAAATTGGTTACTGGTCTCTGGAAGTTTGGGGCGGAGCCACCTTTGATGCCTGCATTCGATTCCTAAAGGAGGATCCGTGGGAACGCCTGCGCCAACTGAAAGAGGCGCTGCCCAACACCCGATTGCAAATGCTACTGCGTGGACAAAATCTGCTCGGTTATCGTCACTACGCTGACGATGTGGTGCAGGCTTTTGTTAAACAGGCCGCCAAGAGTGGCATTGATGTTTTCCGTATCTTTGATGCCATGAATGACTTGCGCAATCTACAAACCGCTGTCGATGCGGTTAAAAACAGTGGCAAGCATGCACAAGGCACCCTCGCCTACACCACGAGCCCGGTACACACCATCAAACAATTTGTTCGTGATGCCAAAAAACTGCAAACCATGGGCTGCGACAGCATCGCTATTAAAGATATGGCTGGACTGCTGACACCCTATATTACCGAACAACTCGTCACCGCACTGGTCAACGAACTCACCATCCCGGTACACCTGCATAGCCACTCAACCTCTGGCCTGGCCAGCATGTGCCACCTCAAAGCCATCGAGAGTGGCTGCCGGCATATCGACACCGCCATCTCCGCCTTTTCATCAGGCACCAGCCACCCACCTACAGAGAGCATGGTCGCCGCATTGCGTGGCTCCCCTTACGACAGCGAACTCAATCTGGAGGCACTACAGGAGATCGGCTGCTACTTTTACGAAGTACGCAAAAAATATCACCAGTTTGAGAGTGAGTTCACTAGCATGGATACCCGGGTTCAAGTGAACCAAGTACCTGGCGGCATGACCTCCAATCTATCCAATCAACTGAAAGAGCAAAATGCGCTCAACCGCATGAGTGAGGTTTTGAGCGAAATCCCCAAAGTGCGTGAAGACCTAGGCTTTCCACCGCTGGTCACCCCAACCTCACAGATTGTTGGCACCCAGGCAGTACTCAACGTACTCACCGGCAAGCGCTACAGCAGCATCACAAACGAAGTAAAACTCTACCTGCAAGGAAAATATGGCACACCGCCCGGCACCGTAAACAGCATGGTGCGCCAACAAGCAATCGGCAACGAAATTGTTATCGACTGCCGACCTGCCGACCTGTTAAAAGCAGAAATGAAAAACCTCAAACAGCAAGTGGGTGATCTGGCAGAATCAGCAGAAGATATACTCACCTTCGCCATGTTTCCTGAAGTGGGTAGAGAGTTCCTGGAACAACGCAAGGCAGGCACTCTGACACCAGAGCCACTTGAACCCCCCATCTCAGCCCAGGCATCTGGCATCAAAAGCGCGCCCACCGAGATGACCGTCACCCTGCATGGCGAGGATTACCACGTCAAAATCACCGGTAGCGGACACAAAAACCAGCAAGCGCGCCCCTTCTATATCACCGTAGACGGCATGCCTGAAGAGATCATTGTAGAGACACTGGAGGAGATTACCCTTTCAGATGATGGCTCCATGACCACACCACGCTCCAGCGGCAGCAAACGCCCCCGCGCCACTGAACCTGGCCACGTCACCACCTCCATGCCCGGCACCGTGGTCGAGGTTCTAGTGAAAGAGGGTGATGAAGTAAAAGCAGGTGACCCACTACTGGTCGCAGAAGCGATGAAAATGGAGACCGAGATACAAGCACCCATTGATGGCACCATTAAAGCCATCAACGTAGCCAAGGGTGAAACAGTCAACCCGGATGAAATATTAATCGAAATTGAAAAATAACGTGCAACCACTGATACTCGCCTCTACCTCACCGTTTCGGCGCGAACTGTTGGGCAAGCTCGGCTTGCCCTTCCAGTGCGCTTCACCCGATATTGACGAATCCCGCCACACAGATGAGCAGCCAGCGGCGTTAGTCGCCCGCCTCGCCGAGCAGAAAGCCAAAGCCGTTGCCAACAACCACCCCAATAGCCTAATCATCGGCTCAGACCAAGTCGCAATACTCAACAAACAGATCCTTGGCAAACCAGGCAACCACACCCGAGCAACTCAGCAACTACAACAAGCATCCGGAAAAATCATCACTTTTCTCACCGGCTTAAGCCTCTACAACACAACAAGTCACACCCTGCAAACAGATGTCGTGCCCTACACTGTCTATTTTCGTAAATTAACAAACGAGCAAATAGAGAGCTACCTACAAAAGGAGCAACCTTATAACTGTGCAGGCAGCTTCAAATCCGAAGGACTAGGCATCAGCCTATTTCAAAAGCTACAAGGTGATGATCCCAACACCCTTATCGGCCTACCCCTCATCAGGCTGATCCGCATGCTGAACAAAGAAGGGGTTGAGGTTATTTAAAGCACCTCTGAGCAAGTCTGGTTAAATTTTAGACTGGGGAAATAAGAGTTAGCAGACATAAAAAAACCAGCAATTTGCTGGTTTTTTTTATTTTATATAGTGCGCTCGGCAGAATTCGAACCTGCGACCCCCTGGTTCGTAGTTAAGGGAACAGGAATCCACGCACATCCAACAAAAGACAATCAACCCACCACATTCAACAACTTACAGAAAAAACCGCCCTTTAACCTTCCAACAACATCCTCTAGAATCCTAGTTAAGCCACCCCACCCATATCAATTGGAGCGTTTTATGGGCAAATTAACGGTAAAGGAATTAGAAGCACTCACCCCGGATGATATCGGCCGCAAGTTATTTGATGGTAATGGGCTGTATGGGCGGGTGCGAGTACAGAAAACCGGCCTTGTAGTAACTTTTGAATACTGTTTTAAGCTTAATGGCAAAGAGCGGACAACCTCTAGTGGCAAATGGCCTGCCAAAATGCTGAAGAAAATAAGGGATGGCGTTAAGTCTTAGCCTATTGGATCACCTATCATACCCATGTTGTGAATTATGAGGATTATCACTAATGACCATGCACAACCCACCCCCACCCCATCCCGGTTAATTCATCAAAGAAAAGTCACTCGGGCGAACACCAGAAAGCTGGCTAGCCATGAAAGATGCCTACAACCTATGGCATGCAAAAAAGCGTGTAGATTTGAACGGGGTCGAAAGGCTGAAAGTGGATACTTAGCAAGGGTGACCACCACACATGAAAGCATTAATCTATTGACGCGAGCGTCTATATTTACTACCTTTAGTAGCAACACACCCGCCAAGCCTAGGTTAACTTCGGTTTTCAAGCTCAAATCGTGCGGGGTTTTTTATGTCTGGAGAAAACAGGTTTGAAGCCATTCGATAAAACCCCGCTATCCATACCAGAACAACTCCAGCTACTAAAAGATCGCGGCCTTAGTATCAATGATCAAATGTGTCGCTACCTCGTGATTACTTTATGGCGTCCCTGCCATAAAGTGACTCGCCTACGCGACAACTGATTCCTTTTGCCCCGACCGTCCTGCGTCCATCACGGCTCCGTACAACATCGTTCCTCGTTGCACTACTCCATGACTCCCTCAATGACTCTACGCCCACTAAAGCCGCTGCTGCATCTTCTTCGCAACTCGTTCCTCGCACTACGAATATGCAGACGGCGTGGGCTATCGGCGACTAATCGCCCTCGCTTCGCTCTCCATGGCGATCAGCGGTCGAAGAAGGACAAGAAAGAGATCAAGGCCTTAAAGCAAGATCTTGTTCGCAAAGAGAAAGCACTGGCGGAGGCAGCGGCACTGCTGATATTGCGAAAAAAGTTCAATGCCCTCTGGGAGGAAAACGAGGCGAGTTAACGCCTCTTCCAGAGCGGCAAAAGATAGTGAAGTGGATTGCTGAGGCGGTTCAATCCGGTGCAAGAAAAGACCGGGCGTGTGACACCGTAGGGCTGTCCACACGCACGATCCAGCGCTGGCAAGGGGAAGGTGGCGAAGTTAAGGCCGACCAACGCCCTCAAGCCAAGCACCCTGTGCCCGCGAACAAACTCTCCGAGGCCGAGCGCAGTCAGGTTGTCGAAGTGTGTAATCGACCAGAATACGCCAGCTTGCCGCCAAGTCAGATCGTGCCCAAGCTGGCCGACCAAGGTGAATACATTGCTTCGGAATCGAGCTTTTACCGGATATTGAACGATGCTGAGCAATTGCACCACCGAGGACGAAGCAAAGCGGCGAGAGGTCGGAAGGCGCCCACCACACACACCGCTAATGAAGTCTGGACCTGGGATATCAGTTACCTGCCGACGCCTGTGCGAGGGCTGTTCTACTACCTCTATCTGATCGTCGACATCTACAGTCGCAAGATCGTTGGCTGGGAGGTTCATGAGAGCGAGACAGGTGAGCTGGCGGCCGAACTGATGCAACGGGCTGTCTTGGCGGAGCAGTGTTTTAGAGAGCCTCTGGTACTGCACTCGGATAACGGCGCACCGATGAAGAGCCACACCTTGCAGAATAAGCTGGCTGACCTGGGGATCACCGCCTCGCACAGTCGACCCCGGGTGAGCAACGACAACCCCTATTCGGAGTCGCTGTTTAGAACCCTGAAATACTGTCCTCAGTGGCCTAAAGATGGGTTTGCCACACTGGAGGAGGCCCGAGTATGGGTGGGTAGCTTTGTCAGTTGGTATAACGATGAACACTGTCACAGCAGCATCAAGTTTGTGACACCGGCGCAACGCCACCGGGGAGAAGACAAGGCGGTACTCAAAAAACGCGATAATGCCTACGAACTGGCCAAAGCCAAACATCCAGAACGGTGGTCTGGCAAGACGCGGAACTGGAACCCCGAAGGTGCGGTGACATTGAACCCAGAAAAAAAGAAACCAAAAGAAGCCGCGTAACTAAAAAAGGCGACAACTACCTTGAAAAACACCGAACGTTATCGGCCGCCGGTTATGTTAGCGGGAAATAGAGGTTAATTATTGAGTAACTGTCCATATGAGGTTGACACCTTCCGCCCCAGTATAGCTGGGGTTTGCCCGGTTGAATTAGGAAAGGTTCATTTTTTCAACTTATCAAACCATGTTTTTGTTAACAATAATCTCAAGATAAGTGTTTCATCCGTCACGTCATTTGAAGGCATATATTTGACTGCAGTGGACTTAATCAAACGATATATTAGTGGAAATCGTCTTAATAAAGCCTTCATCTTACTTGCGAATGACACGGAAGGAGTCTGCTCTATTCTATCGGAAAACATCATATCTAGCTTGCTATTTAAATTATTTATATTCAAAAAACCATAAAACTCATTGCTATCCTCAAGCAAATGATGTCTAAGGTACTTTTGCAGATTTACATCTCGTTGAAAGATATCAGACCAGCTTTCTAAGCTACTACTACTCGCGAACGGTATAGAGTATAAATCTGGAAACATCGTCTCCAATGTTTTCTTATACAACTGTTTATCAAGCCTGTACTTTCTCGGTACAGTGGCGATGAAGTCTAGTATTCTTTTATCCAACCATGGATTTTGTAATTCCAAAACGCCCATCTTATAATAGCTTGATCTATTTAGATAATTAAACAATCGCTGATTAAAGTAATAATAATCTTTACGGTCTAAAAAATCTGATTCTGGGCATTTACTCACAATATCATCCACAACGGCATCGTAGCTCATGATATACGAATCAAGTTCTTCTGGATTAAGGAGTCCCTTGAGCGATGATAATCTTCTAAGTTTATTAATGGCCACCCTCCCTAATGCCTCATCATCATTATTTGCCTCGCCACCGAAACCAAAGCACTCATCACCCCGCATCATAAATAAGCCACCCAATTCACTACGAATTCTCTTCATAATCATTAACTCTTGGCTGTGTATTGCTGGGTCATCTGTCAAGTTGTCGGTAACGTATTGCATTTCCTCAAAAGAAGAAATTAATTGCCCTGGTCTGCGCTCAAGAAAAAAGTGTTGGCAATTAAGCTTTTCAGCAATCATACGCCCTATATACGCATCTGAACCCACCGTTACCTCATCTGTCCCCCAGGAGACCGTTTTAATCTTCTCTTCCGTTAATTCCCTGATACACCCCAATATTCCTCGTGAATCATAACCACCACTAATAGGGATAATGGTATTATTTACATCTGTAAACCTGTCCGCCACCGCTTGTCTCAAAAGTGTAGACAATCTATCTATATAATAATCTTCACCTCGATCTTCCTCGACTTCAAATCGATGACTATGATAGCTTTCAATTGAGGTGGCGTTCTTTTCGATGCGAAAAATACTACCGGGTAAAAGTGCCTTTATATTGGAAAAATATGTTTGGTCATTGAGCACATGCCCATTTACAAGAAATGAAATAACTGCACTCTTATCAACTTCTGAGCTTATGAAAGGTAACCCATATATAGCCTTTACCTCTGGTGAAATAAAAATACGCTCCCCCTTTATTGAGAAAAACAAGGGGCGTGAGGCATAATGATCATTAAAAATCAATGAAATATTATCTTTTAAGTTTTCAATAAAAATCAAAAAAGACCCATTTAAACCATCAACAAAGCTCTCTCCTTGGCTAAAGTACATGTCTAGCAAGTGTTGCGCTATAGCCTCTCCATCACCTAGCTGTGAAAACCTTCCACCATAAAACTCACCGTAGTACGCCAAACTGATTTTTCTATCACTACAGTACGTAGTCGCACATAATGCACTACATATCCCCGGATTTATTACTGCGATACTTGTCCCAGGGGCAGTATGAACGTGCTGCTCGTGATGATATTCGTTATGCAGCAACTGACTAGACATAGAAGATATGTCAAAATCATTTTCAGCACATGAATCCTTGCTTATACATCCTACAATACCTGGCATAGCTGACCACCTTAGATTAAATACCTTAGAACCTTGCTTTGAGTGTTTTGCCACCTCGCGATTACATTCATGGCATCTCTGCCAAAAAGTAACTAGCCTGCGCGATAACCGACTCCTTTTGCACCCCTACCATCTTGCACCCATCATAACTCCTACAACATAATTCCGAAACGTGTCAACCTCATATGGACAGTTATTCAGTAATTAACCTCTGTTTCCCACTGACATAACCAGCAGCCGACAGGGTTGGGATATCCCACAATCGCTGATCACTGCATTGTCATGCTCTTCAATGGAGATAGGGTTGGTTGCAACGAATTCAGGGGGCATTTTCACCTTCGGCGGCCCTTGAACAAATCGCTCAGGATTACGTTTAAAACGCTCGTTTATCCCCCCGCTGCCACAAGCCGTAAGGGTCTGAAAAATAAACCGTTGCATCTAATGCTTTCGCGACTTCTTCATGGTAGGCAAACTCTTTTCTGCTGTCTGTTGTGATGACATGTATCGCGCCCTTAAACGGTTATAGTAACTCAATCGTTGCTGCTGTGACGGCAGTCGCTGACTTATCATCAATGCGCTTTGAAGCGGTAAACCTTGTCACTAACGCCCCATTGCGCCCCTCTCCAATCACAAGGTCTATTTTCCAGTCGCCCTCACGCTCTTTTTATCAACAATACCTAGGCGCTCTGTTCAAGTTATGAGCTTATTTGTTTGAATCAAATTTTTAATGGGCTCTATTTATCAAACAGCACTTTGTGATAGCTAGCCATCATTTTCTGTAGACTAAATTTTTCCACTACGCTCTGCCTAGCTAAACCAGACATTTTTTTTCGTAATTCTAATGATTCAACTAGCATGTATAGATTATCTGCAAACGCCTTGCTATCACCAGCAGCAGAAAGAAAGCCATTTCCATTATATATAACCTCTGAAATACCCCCTACGTTTGTTGCAACACAGGGCACCCCAGAGCTCATCGCCTCAAGTATAACCATAGGCAGGCCTTCTGTTTTTGAAGACAGCAAAAAAACATCCAAGTTATTTAAAATGTATGGGATATCCTCTCGCACGCCTAAAAAACGGATAAACTCTCGCACTCCCAATTCTCGAGAAAGACTTTCTATTTCATCACGCAAATCACCATCGCCCACCATGACAAGAGCAACTGGTCTTGTCAGCTCCATATCTATCAAAATCTTAAGAGCATGCACCATCATTCCAAGGTCTTTGGCTGGATGAAAGCGACCAACAAAACCTAGTAACACTGCATTATCATCAACATTTATCGACCGTTTAAATTCAAAATCTTTCTCCTTGATGGTAAACTTATCAACATCAACACCATTATGTATAATCTTTATTTTATCGCTACAAACACCCAAATCATTGGTGAAATAATCCATTAAACCGCTGTGAATAACTGTTAGCATGTCGGCCTTCATCGAATACTTATAGGCAAGCATTTCAAGTCTTTTATTATTTCCTGTGAGATAATTCGAGTGCTCAGTAACTATCATACGCTTTACACCAGCCAGCTTTGCAGGCCAATAACAAAGCCTAAACATGGACAGATGATGTACATGTAAAACATTAATTTTTTTACGTCTGAACAGCAAATAAAGGAAAAAAAGAACCTGATACTTCGATCGTTTTTCCATATTTGCAGCGTAACAGCTGATATCTCTTTCCTCGAGAAAATCACTTAGTGGCCCCTTGCCTGTATGCGTAGCACAGAGTGAGACATTGCAACCTGATGCCTTAAGTTGCTCCGAAATCAAAGCAGCAACGCGCTCTGAACCAGCTAATTCAAAGCCGTATATAACTTCCATTACATTAAGGTTTTTCGACACTTCCATCGTAAGAGATTACCTTTGCTAGTTCATGCTATGTACTGAGAGGCTTTTGTGCGAGGGGGTGGGCGGATAAAAAAGGCTAAGATACGGCTGATTTTCGTTGGAAATTTTGTGGATAGCTAGCTATTTCCTGCTTTTTCCACCTCAATCAGTCAACTTTTATCTCTTTTTTTCGCGTACCTCTCGTGCAAAGGCCTCATTGAATATTAACGAAATACGTATTACAGCATCCGTGAGAAATCAATTAACTAAACTTGACCTTAAATATGAGGCCGGCAGATTCGACCTCGAAGCGCATAACCGCCAAAGCTGCAATGGCAGTTACATGTGCCGCCATTAATTTTGCTGAATCCTTATACCCTAGCTTTTTTCTAGGCCGACCATTAAGCCATAATAACAGCAGATACTTTTTTTCGAATTTTTTTGCTTGGCCGATACTACTGCAGCAGGCAGTTGGTGCGGCCATTTACTCTTAGCGGTTTGAAGCTACAAGGGTCGGCAGAGTCAACAACTTGTGCGCGCAGTACAGCGATGTTTGTCAAGGTGGTTGTCCAGCGATCTGCTGATTTTCCTCTAATTCCAGGCTCTTTTTTACCCTAATTTTCTGGGTTCAACCACACTTCACTGACGGCGGCCCAATTTCGGGTTTCTCGACTCCAGTGTTCCGGGTTCCGTTGCTTTGCCGCTTCATAGACCGCTTTCCGCTTAGCCAATATCGTCAGCTCTTCGCCGTTGTGACGTTGGGCTGGAGTGATGAATTGGATTCCACTGTTTCATTGTACCAACCGACAAAATGATGGCCCCATGCTCTTGCAGACATCAGGCTTTCAAATGGCTTTGATGGATATGCGGGCGTGTATTTCAGTGCTCTAAACAGGCTCTCTGAGTAGGGCTTGTCTTGCGCACTTACTCACAAACCCTCTATTTTCGCTCTAAAGGCTTTATCAGTGAAGTTGTAGTCAATGCCGACCCTTAATACATTATATGGATCAACTTTCACCTGGTTGATACCCCCATATGCAGACAAACACCCCGTATATCCCTGTTTTTTAACCTCTTCAAGGATGTCTGGGGTAATGTCATTTTTCTTCCCAAAAGGGTACGCAAAAATCATTTCACTTAAGCTTAGTCTATCTTCTAGGTCTTCTTTAGATTTTATCAACTCAGCAATCACAAGGTCTTTGTCATCTTTAGCACAGTTGATATGACTCACTGTGTGAGAGCCAATAGTAAAATCAAGTTGGTGCATTTGTTCGACTTGCTCCCAGGTCATATTAGGAAGGGCGCGGTTAATCTTTTCAATGTCATGTGCAAAGCCATTGTCAGTGCCGACGATACCTGTGCTTACAAAAAAAGCAGCGGGTATTTGGTGCTTTAGCAGTATAGGCATGGCATTTTTATAATTATCTAAATAGCCATCATCAAATGTTACTGCAACCAATGGCTGGGAGGTGTAACCAGGAAGGTTATCATTAATGATGTCTTCTATAGAGATAACAGGGTAGCATCGCTTAATAATTTCCATTTGCCTGTCAAATTGACCTACTCCTACCGTTACAGAATCACGAAAATTATCATCTACACGGTGATAAAGCAGGACAACCACTTTTTGTTTTTGGTTCATTAGAGTTAGTTTTTTTCGTAATAGGCTGAATACATGAATGTGTAATGTAAAAAGCCCCTGTTTCGCAAAATACCGAAAAAATGGAGAATTATTTTTTGTGGGTAGCTTCTTTTCTAGGGTATTTTTTTGTTTCAGCGTAGGTTTGAAGTATGTTTGCCCACCCTTTTGTTGGGGGGGCCAAACATCCCTTCCTGCTGAAATCAGCCCGACAGCCTCCTCCAGCATAGAGACACCAAGTTCATCAAGCTGTATTTGCAAGCCTTTTACAGTTGAGTATTTGGATATAGGCATTACACTTTCGAGTAGAATGTCACCTGTATCTAACCCTTTTTCAATTTTATGAATGGTGCAGCCAACCTCCTTTTCATTATTCCATAATTCCCAAAAAGCTGGAGGCATTCCTCTGTAATACGGAACCTTGCCTTTATGCAAGTTTATGGTTCCTAGCGTTGGAATAGCAAATATTGATACTTTTAAAATTGGCGAAGACAAAGAGATACCCAAGGTAGGCTTGAATGATTGAACCTTTCTCAGAACCTCCTTCGAGTGTATGTCCCTACAGGAAATATACTGAATGTTAGGTGTTGATTTTATCCTTTCCCATGAATACTGAAGGCCAGGTGTTTTAGGTGAAGTGGTGAATTTACTTGGGTATTTTTGGAGTAGTTTTGTTGATATATTTTCAACCTGGTATGGAATCCATCTCCAACCATTTTTAAGCATGTTTCGCCACTGGCTTTTTAAAAGTTGGGGTACACTTTTTTTTGATGATTGGTGGACAATAAGGATCTGAGCATTTGGATAGGCTACGTGGATAGCGTGTATTCCCCTTCTGACTGAATAAGAAAGGCTTCCCACAAAAAAACTAATCTTTTTCATTACTAGCATACACCTCTTTACAGTCTCTTACGTCTTATTCTTCAAGATAAAGGCATCCAGTAATTACCAGGAACCCATTGGGTAACGCTCTCTAAGGGTTTAAGTAAGTGCCCCAAGGTATCCACTTAGTCGCAACTGCACTTTTTCCTTCAGGTAATCAGTACACTCGATGCTAAACATTGCCAGTCAAGTCACGAAGAGAAATGGAGGTGCTTGCTAGTCCACCGCTTGATCCAATGGCTAAACTACCAGCATTTGGCAATAACCCAGCCATTTCTCTCCTGTTGCGCAACAAGCCTTTGTAGGTCTCTTCTTTTTCAATATCAACGCTATGACGCTGAGTTTTCCACAGTAACATATTTTTTATTATCATTTCAGGCTATGTAGTTCATAGCCTGCGTAATTGCAAGAAAAGCATAGTCCCCCAATCCCCAGATAGAAACCTCTAAACTGCAGAAAGCCTTGGCTGTATAATGGTTAGCAACGAAACACACCATCACCCAATGGGTGTACAGCTCAAGGCTTATGATGATTCTACCCTGCAAACTTGATATCACAAACGACTTACTCACATCCCGTGCCGGCTTATTAGCCACGGTCCAGTTAATGGGCTCTCTCAATCTCGCCGAGCGTATTGACCATCACTTTCCGCTGCCCAAAAGTAATCGTGGGTATAAGCCTTCTGAATTCATCAAAACCTTCATCTTGATGCAGCACGAAGGTAGCTTTCATCTGGATGGCATTCGCCACCTTCAGGAGGATGAAGCATTACGCACCGTACTGGGCCTCAAAACACTCCCCCAAGCGACCACTCTTGGTGATTGGCTAAGGCGAATGAGCAGCCAGCCGAAAACCCAGGATGCTTGGGTAAAGGTCAACAAAGCCCTGCTACAATCCGCCTTACACCGCCGCAAAAAAGTGACACTGGATATTGATGCCACAGAACTGATTGCCAATAAAGCGGGCGCGCAGTGGACCTACAACAAAAACAAAGGCTTTATGCCCATGGTCGGGCATATTGCACAAACCGGACAGATTGTGGCGATCGACTTTCGCCAAGGCAATGTCGCACCGGCGAAGGACAATCTTGCATTTATCCAGCAATGCCAACAGTCGTTACCCGAGGGGTGCGTCCTGGATGCACTGCGTATTGATGCGGCGGGCTATCAAACGAAAATCATCGAGTACTGTGATGAGCACGGCATCGACTATGCGATTTGCGCCAAAACCAGCGCGGCCATACGCGCACAGATTGAAGCTGCAAGTGATTCAGACTGGCAGCTGTTGAGCGATAAGAATGGTGCAGCGATAAGCGGCCAAGAGAGCTACCGCACACGCTTCTATATCGGAGATTATGAGAAAGCCTTCACCCTTGTTATTCAGCGAAAAGCCCTTAAAGGGCAAGCGGATCTGGATCTGGATTCGCAAGAGAGCTCAGAAGGCATCAGCCTGGGCGGTTATCTTTACCGTGCGATTGCCACCAACCGAGATGAACTGAGCGATAGCCAAGTTATCCATTGGTACAACCAACGCGCAGAGGAGAGCGAGAATCGCATCAAGGAACTAAAACTGGATTTTGGCGGTGATACGCTCCCTTGCTCGGACTTCAAAGCCGATGCACTGTACTTTTTAATCACCGCACTCTCCTATAACTTGTTTGCCCTGATGCGCCAGTTGTTGCCAGCAGCGCTGGCTAGCCATCGTGCAATCACTCTGCGCTGGCGCTTGTATGCCATGGCGGCCAAAGTGGTTAAGAGCGGACGGCAATTATTTGTAAAACTAAAGGAAAAACATCGAACACTACTGGAGCAAGTGCTGGTCGCCCTGAAGGCGTTTGAGCCGCCACCCATTTAAAGAAACTTGCGACACAAATGACGGTTTAGACAGGAGAGTTTTGTCCAAAATGCCCCATGGCGTGCTAAACAGGCACCGAAGAACTGCTTTTGACTAAACTCCTCAGTCATATACACGGTGATGAGCAAGAAATGGCCAGCAATAAGCGTTGAAAGAGGGAGATAGTGGTTCTTAGAGGTCGGAGGGAGTCCTATCTGGGGATTTGGGCTACACTCTTGTCTTGACTATGGGGCCACTTCAAAGTCCCTTCACTCCGCCATTTAACATACTCAAAACTCCAACGATAATTTTGGTTAAATTGTTTGCCAGCAAACCTGATGTCAGCTTGAGACAAGCTAACTCCACCTTCCCAAATCAAGTCGCCTCTCTCCAGGTATTTAGGATCACCAAAGTGTTTGAACAGCCAAGCATAGGCTGGAACAATCAGTAGGTTCAACCCTGGCGCAGGCCGAGACCCTGCAGGCGAACAATCACAATCTTCATACCTGAAGGCGCCATAGCCAGTACCACCTAAGTCGCCCCAAGTAGAGTAGCTCCGGCCGCTTAGATCAGGTATCCACATTGTCTTGCCCGTATTAGGCCCTTTTGTAACACGAGCAGACCACAAGAAATCAGCAGCAGTCCTAAGGGCGTTAGGAATAGTGTTATCAGGATTTGCACCGCGCTCAACTTCCCACTCATAGTAACTGATCAGTGCTTCTGCTGTTAAAGCAAACATAAAAGGTGAAAAACGATGTTTGCTTGTATCTGGATTGCCACGTTCACCTGTTGTCCATTCGTTGATATGGCTCAATGCCATAGCAATAAAAAGCGGTACGCGATCTTGATTTCTCGCATGACCCGCACGCTCGGCAAGAACATGCGCGCCAATAGCATAGGCTATTTCACGCGAAAGATCCTGCCAGTGCCACATGTAGGCCGCGTCGAATTGCTCAGGATTGGAGTACGCTGGTGCATCACGGATTAGCGGGATGCCTGCTGCGGATATGGGGTCGCCAGTTCTGACAAAGTCCATATATATTCCATGTGGAAATCGGCGATAACCAGGCATGGTATAATCTGGGCGAGCGTAGAAATCTCGATAGATCTCTTCTGCGCGCTGTGCGTAAGTATTCCATGGCTCATCTTGTCCAGTATAATCTGCAATTTGAAAGAAAATACGCTGGGAATCGTAATAGGTGGTGTTGCTGATTGCCCACTTCATGTTGATGTCGGGGTTCATCAGATATTGGCCCCATTTATTCCCGGCTACGGTCATGCTTTCTTCCCATTTCGCCAACATGAAAAGTTGTGGCCACCCAGGGTTTGTATTGTTGGATTTTATCATTTTTTTGTCACCATGATTTTTATGGTGCTGAGCTACAGGGTGATGGCTATTAGATTGCTTAGCACCCTGATACTCACCAAAAGTGATGCCATACGCAGAAGCATTTAAAAAAAAGCACCATAACACTACGCGGGATTTCAATGAAAATAGTTTTATGTATGGATACATTGGACATCCTCCTCCATCACAAGTTGCGCACTAGGTGAAATACAAGCTCCACTTACGGGGTTTTCAAGACCTATCTTCGTCTTAAACGCTGCCGTGTGTACCTTGCGATTTTTCTGGCTCTATGTGAAATAGAATGGGTAATTGAACTTTAGTTTTCCACAAAGAAAATAAACCATATTGATAAAGTTATCAATATTGCGATAGCCTCTTGCTCGACGTTTGGCGAGCTGAACCTTGCTGTTGATGCCTTCAAGAATTCCGTTGGTAATACGGCTTTCAACAAAATGAATAATCCCGCTCCAATGTGCTTTGACCGTCCTGGAGAACTTCTTAAAAGCAGGTATTTTTGCAGCCTCTACTTCGCCGCACCACTGCGCCAGAAAAGCCTCTGCTGTTTGTTTGTCTGGCATGCCCCAAAGATCGTTAAAAAGCTCTTTTAAACGATAGGCTTTTCCTAACGTAGGATAGAGGGTGATCATTTC